>NZ_JBSGIW010000093.1:0-31225 GCF_053605265.1 Streptomyces sp. NPDC003943
CTTTCCTCCGGGCGCTTCCTTCGTTTCCGACTCTATCAGATCTTTCCGATCCGATTTCCTCGGTGCTTTCCGGTCCCTTTCGACTTTCGTCGTTCTTTCGGGGCCTTCCGGCGCATTCCGACTTTATCAGATTCATTTCCGTCGACCCAATCGGCGACTTCGTGATTCGGATAAGGAATCGGGATGGCTCCAACCGGAGCAAGAGAGATTCTATCTCGGCCGCCAGGAGCTTGTCCAGCTTCCCGGGCAACCGTTTGAATCTACCTCCCCACGCCACCCGTGTCAACAGGTTTCGTGGGCGAAGAGGAGACTAGCAGGTCAGCGGGGTGCTCCGCACATCAGGCGGCGGTGGGGAGCTCGGCGGTGCGGTCGGCTTCCTCCACGTCGCCCGTGTCGCCGGCGCGGGCCGCTCGGCCGCCGAGGACGTAGACGTACGCGAGAAATGCCAGCTCAGCGGCGATCCCGATGCCGATACGCGCCCACGTGGGCAGATCGGAGGGCGTGACGAAGCCTTCGATGAGGCCGGAGACGAAGAGGACCAGGGCGAGGCCGATGGCCATGCCGATGGCGGCGCGGCCCTGCTGGGCTAGGGCCGCGCGGCGGGTGGTGGGCCCCGGGTCGATGAGGGTCCAGCCGAGACGGAGGCCGGTGCCGGCGGCGACGAAGACGGCGGTGAGTTCCAGGAGGCCGTGCGGAAGGACCAGGCCGAGGAAGACGTCGAGGCGGCCGGCGGAGGCCATCAGTCCCAGGCCGACGCCCAGGTTCAGCATGTTGGCGAAGAGGATCATCAGCACCGGGATGCCGAGGAAGGCGCCGAGGACGAGGCAGGTGGCGGCGGCCTGGGCGTTGTTCGTCCAGACCTGGGCGGAGAAGGACGCCGCCGGGTGGCTGGAGTAGTAGGTCTCGTACTGGCCGCCGGGGCGGGTCATCTCGCGCAGCTCGGCGGAGGCGCCGAGAGCGGACTGGACCTCGGGGTGGGTGCCGATCCACCAGCCGATCAGGGCCGCGAGGAGCGTGGAGAGGACGGCGGTCGGGATCCACCAGTGGCGCGAGCGGTAGACGGCGGCCGGGAACCCCGCGGTGAGGAAGGTGACCGCGTCCCGCCAGGAGGCGCGGCGGGTACCGGTGACCGTGGCGCGGGCGCGGGCGACGAGCTGGGTGAGCCGGGCCGTGAGCATCGGGTCGGGCGCGCTGGACTGGATGAGGGAGAGGTGGGTGGCGGTGCGCTGGTAGAGGGCGACGAGTTCGTCGGCCTCGGCGCCGGTGAGCCTGCGGCCGCGGCGGAGCAGGTGGTCGAGGCGGTCCCACTCGGCTCGGTGGGCGGTGACAAAGACGTCGAGGTCCATGATCGGCTGCTGCTCCAGGCACGGGTGCATACGGGTCGTACGGGGTGTACGGAGGCGCAGTACGGGTTCTGACTACTGCGGCGCGCTGCGGGTCAGCTTGGCAGACTGGCGTTCGGACGGGGTTCGACTGGGTGAAGAAGGGTGGGCGCCGTGAGCGGGGTGGTGACGGGGGATGCCGTCTATCTGGGGCTGCAGCCGGCGCGGCTGCCGAGCCGGGCGCTGGCGCTGCTGATCGACCTGGTCGCGGTGTGGGCCGCGTATCTGCTGATCGGCCTGGGGCTCGCGGTAGCCACGGCGTCGCTGGACGAGGCGGCGGTGACGGCCCTGTCCATCGTGTTGTTCCTGCTGGTCCTGGTCGGGGCGCCGATCGCGGTGGAGACGCTGTCGCACGGGCGGTCGCTGGGGAAGCTGGCGTGCGGGCTGCGGGTGGTGCGGGACGACGGCGGGCCGATCCGGTTCCGGCACGCACTGATGCGCGGGGCGATGGGGGTCGTGGAGATCCTGATGACCTTCGGGGCGGTCGCGTGCATCGCGTCGCTGGTGTCGGAGCGGGGGCGGCGGCTCGGCGACGTGTTCGCGGGAACGCTGGTGGTCCGGGAACGGGTGGCGCCGGCGGCGGGCCTGGCTGTGCCGCCTCCGCCGCCGTGGCTGGTGGGGCGGTTCGCGGGGCTCGATCTGTCGGCCGTGCCGGACGCGCTGTGGTTGGAGATACGTCAGTACCTGACGCGGATGCGGCAGCTCGACCCGGCGATCGGGCAGCGGTTGGCGGAGCGGCTCGCGGACGAACTGGTGGCGCGGACGGGGACACCTCCGCCGCCGGGAGTGCCGGCCGCCGCGTATCTGGCGGGTGTGGTGGCCGAGCGGCAGGCGCGGGACTCGCGGCGGGTGTTCGCGCCGCCGGCGGGCCGGCCTGCGGGGGTGGAGGGGGCTGCTGCTCCGGCTCCTGGCCCGCTCTCCCCTGCCCTCACGTCTCCGGCGCCTGTCTCACCGCCTGTCGTTCAGGCTCCGGTCGGCGAGTCTCCGGTCGTTCAGGCGGCCCCGGCCGTCCAGGCTCCCGTCGCTCCCGAGCGGCCCGCGACCGGGTTCGCGCCGCCCGCCTGAGCTCAGAGGACGTTCGGCGGGGTGTCGAGCTCTTCGAGTTCGATGCCGGGGGCGGCGAGGACCACGTCGCCGGCGATGTGAACGGTGTGCCGCTCCCCCGTGTCCAGGGCGCTGACCTGGTACTCGTCCACGATCAGGGGGCCGTTGTCAGTGGCGTGCGCTTCACTGTTCACCAGGGCCCAGGACTGGTCGACCGTCAGGGGGGCGAGGACGGGATCCGTGAAGGCGACGAGCCGGACGCGGGTCTCCGGGGAATCGGGGGTGAGGCGCAGGAGTCGGGAGATCGCGACGAGGAATGCCGGGGACGTGCCGGTGAAGGCGTGGGCGCGCACATTGCCTTCGGTGGCGTGGGTTCCGGTGGGGTCGGTACGGACCCAGGTGACGCCGTCGAGGGCGGCGCCGCGGACTTGCCAGTGCGCGGCGTGGAGTTCGAGGCGGATGGGGCGGCCCAGTTCGTCGACGGCCAGGTCGACGGAGCCGGTGGGCTCGCCGGAGGGGTTGGTGAGCTGTGAGACGTAGCGCCAGCCCGAGGGTCCGGGCGCGCAGTTGAAGTGCTCTTCACCGAGGGGGGTGTGATCGTGCGGATCATGGAGCGAATAGCGGCCGCGGGGCATGGGTCCTCGGGGTGCTTCCTGGAGCGGTAGTCGCGAGCGGGTGCTGCGAGCGAGTGCTGTGAGCCGGATCTGCGAGTGGTCGTCGCGAGCGGTGATCACGAGCGGTTGTCGCGACGGGTGCTGCGAGCGGGTTCCGCGAGCAGCTGTCGCGGAGAGACGAGGCAGGCCCCCGGCACGGGGGTGCGGGGGCCTGCCTTCTTCCGTCACGGGGTCCTGCGACGGGCGGGTGTCAGTGGGCTTTCACCCGGGGCTGTCACCCGCCGGTCGTGGGATCAGTAGCGGTAGTGGTCCGGCTTGAACGGGCCCTCGACCGAGACGCCGATGTACGCGGCCTGCTCCGGGCGGAGGGTCGTCAGCTTGACGCCGAGGGCGTCGAGGTGGAGGCGGGCGACCTTCTCGTCGAGGTGCTTCGGCAGCGTGTAGACGCCGACCGGGTACTCGGCGGTCTTGGCGAAGAGCTCGATCTGGGCCAGGGTCTGGTCCGCGAAGGAGTTCGACATCACGAAGGACGGGTGGCCGGTCGCGTTGCCCAGGTTGAGCAGGCGGCCCTCGGACAGCACGATGACGACCTTGCCGTCGGGGAAGGTCCAGGTGTGGACCTGCGGCTTGACCTCGTCCTTGACGATGCCCGGGATCGCGGCCAGGCCGGCCATGTCGATCTCGTTGTCGAAGTGGCCGATGTTGCCGACGATCGCCTGGTGCTTCATGCGGGCGATGTCGGACGCCATGATGATGTCCTTGTTGCCCGTGGTGGTGATGAAGATGTCGGCGGTCTCGACGACGTCCTCGAGCGTCGTCACCTGGTAGCCGTCCATCGCGGCCTGGAGGGCGCAGATGGGGTCGATCTCGGTGACGATGACGCGGGCGCCCTGGCCGCGGAGGGACTCGGCGCAGCCCTTGCCGACGTCGCCGTAGCCGCAGACGACGGCGGTCTTGCCGCCGATGAGGACGTCGGTGGCGCGGTTGATGCCGTCGATGAGGGAGTGGCGGCAGCCGTACTTGTTGTCGAACTTCGACTTGGTGACGGCGTCGTTCACGTTGATCGCCGGGAAGAGCAGGGAGCCGGCCTGCTGCATCTCGTAGAGGCGGTGGACACCGGTGGTGGTCTCCTCCGTCACGCCGCGGATGTCGGACGCCAGCTGGGTCCACTTCTGCGGGTTCTCGGAGAGGGTGCGGTTGAGGAGGCGGAGGATGTAGCCGTACTCCTCGCTGTCCGCGGTGGACGGGTCCGGGGCGGAGCCGGCCTTCTCGAACTCGACGCCCTTGTGGACGAGGAGGGTGGCGTCACCACCGTCGTCGAGGATCATGTTCGGGCCGCCGCTGGGCGAGTTCGGCCAGGTGAGGGCCTGCTCGGTGCACCACCAGTACTCCTCCAGCGTCTCGCCCTTCCAGGCGAAGACCGGGACGCCCTGCGGGTTGTCCGCGGTGCCGTTCGGGCCGACGGCGATGGCCGCGGCGGCGTGGTCCTGGGTGGAGAAGATGTTGCAGGAGGCCCAGCGGACCTCGGCGCCGAGGGCGACCAGGGTCTCGATGAGGACGGCGGTCTGCACGGTCATGTGCAGGGAGCCGGTGATGCGGGCGCCGGCGAGCGGCTGCTGCTCGGCGTACTCGCGGCGGATCGACATCAGGCCGGGCATCTCGTGCTCGGCGAGGGTGATCTCCTTGCGGCCGAACTCGGCCAGGGACAGGTCGGCGACCTTGAAGTCCTGCGTGGCGGCAGTCGTCATGACTGGAGCTGCTCCTCGTGTTTTCGGGTTCGAGGGTCGAGTGGGCGCCTGGCACCGCGGCTGTGGGGCGACGCGGGCATACGAATGCCCGGGTGCTCCCGCGGTGCAGTCGTCGGAGGCCCTCTCTCCCTCGGCCGACCCGTGTACGGACCGCCCGACCGCCATCAGCAGCGACGTCTGGCTGGTCACGAATCTACACCGATCGGCGCAGCGGCCCACAGTCCGCCCGGCCCGGAGACCGGTCGACGACTGGCCGGAGTCTGGCCGGATCGGGGCTCGACAAAGGGTTCGCGCCCCTCTGCCCGTACCGGCCGCGGGGCGCGTGGATAGGGTGCGGCCCGGATTCGTGCGGGAGGGACGGGAGGCTGAGTGATGAGACCAGGGCGAGGACTGCGGGTCGCGGGGTGGGTGCTGGTGCCGCTGGGTGCGCTGCTGGTCGCCGGGGGCCTGTGGCTGCGGAGCGCGTATCCCGGCCACACGGTGCCGAGCGACTCGATGCGGCCGACGTACACGTCAGGAGACCGGCTCTTCGCCGAGCGGATCGAGCCGTCGGAGGTACGGCGCGGGGACGTCGTCCTCGTCTCCGTGCCCGAGTGGGGCATCCGCGAGGGGCTGTCGGTGAAGCGGGTGATCGGGGTCGGCGGGGACCGGGTGACGTCCGACGAGCGGGCGGTGTACGTCAACGGGAAGCCGCTGCCGGAGCCGTACGTCTTCCACGGCGACCCGATCGGTGGCGCGCCGCCGATCGACGTGAAGGTGCCGGCGGGGCGGGTGTTCCTGCTCGGCGACAACCGGGGCAACTCGCTGGACTCGCGCTACCACCAGGACACGTCGCCGGGCGGGACGGTCCCCGTCTCGGCGGTGAAGGAGCGGGTCGCGGACAGTCCGGTGGGTGCGTTCGGCGCCATCGCCGGGGCCTTCGGCGGCGGCGTGGTGCTGCTCGTCGGGGCCGGGCTCGGGCTCGGTGGGTGGCTGGCCGGGCGGGCGCGGCGCACCGTGGTGCCTCCGGCCCCTCCGTACGTACGCGTCTGACGGACGCCACTGGCGGACGCGTCTGACGGACAGCGGATAGCCGGACAGCGGACAGCGGACGCCGGACGCCGGACAGGGCGAAGGGCCCCGGACCGAGATCGGTCCGGGGCCCTTCGCCACGCGGTCAGGCGCTCTTCGCCTGCGCCGCCTTCTCGCTGTAGATGTCGGGCTCCAGGTAGATGACCCGGGCGATCGGGACGGCCTCGCGGATGCGGACCTCGGCCGCGTCGATGGCGCGGGCGACCTCGGCGGCGGTGTCGTCGTGGCGGACGGCGATCTTGGCCGCGACGAGCAGCTCCTCGGGGCCGAGGTGGAGCGTGCGCATGTGGATGAGGCGGGTGACCGTCGCGCCGTCGACGATCGCGTCCTCGATCTTCTTCACCTCTTCGGTGCCCGCGGCCTCGCCGAGCAGCAGCGACTTGGTCTCGGCGGCGAGGACGAGCGCGATGAGGACGAGGAGGACACCGATGCAGACGGTGCCGATGCCGTCCCAAACGCCGTTGTCGGTGGCCAGCGCCAGGCCGACGCCGCCGAGGGCGAGCACGAGACCGATCAGGGCGCCGAAGTCCTCCAGGAGGACGACGGGCAGCTCGGGGGCCTTCGCCCGGCGGACGAAGTCCGTCCAGGACTGGTTGCCGCGCAGCTCGTTCGACTCCTTGATCGCGGTGCGGAAGGAGAAGGACTCCGCGATGATCGCGAAGACGAGGACGCCGACCGGCCAGTACCAGGCCTCGATCGGGTGCGGGTGCTTGATCTTCTCGTAGCCCTCGTAGACGGCGAACATGCCACCGACCGAAAACAGCACGATGGAGACGAGGAAGGCGTAGATGTAGCGCTCGCGGCCGTAGCCGAACGGGTGCTGCGGGGTGGCCTCGCGCTGGGCGCGCTTGCCGCCGAGGAGGAGCAGGCCCTGGTTGCCGGAGTCGGCCAGCGAGTGGACGGCCTCGGCGAGCATCGAGGACGAACCGCTGAAGATGTAGGCCACGAACTTGGCCGCGGCGATCGCGAGATTGGCCGCGAGTGCCGCCACGATCGCCTTGGTTCCGCCTGACGCGCTCATGGGTCTCCGTCTTCCCTTCGTCGATGCTCCGGCCGTACCGCGCGCGCTGTTACCACGGTGGTACGGCCGGTCATTGTTGCATCAGGCCACCACAGTGGCACGGAAAACCGTTCCCGTACCGGACAGTTCGGTCTTTTCGCCCGCCGGTACGAACACGGACTCGCCCGGCGCGAGGACCGCGTCGCCCACGGCCGGGCGGCCGGCGGTCGCGAGCAGGACCTGCGGGGTCCGGGCGGTGAGGTCGGTCGGGGCGGCGCCCTCGGCCCGTACGTAACGGGAGAGCCGGAACTCGTCGATCGGGGTGTCGTACAGCTCCTCGCCCGTCACCGACGCCTCCGGGCGCAGGATGCCCGGTTCGCCCGGCTCGAAGCGGACGACCCGCAGCAGTTCGGGGACGTCGACGTGCTTGGGGGTGAGCCCGCAGCGCAGCACGTTGTCCGAGTTGGCCATGATCTCCAGGCCGAGGCCCTCGATGTAGGCGTGCGGCACGCCCGCGCCCAGGAACAGCGCCTCGCCCGGCTGGAGCGTGACCGGGTTGAGCAGCATGGCGGCGAGGACGCCGGGGTCGCTCGGGTAGTGGTGGGCGATCCGGGCGTACGGGGCGTGGGCGCCGCCCAGGCGGGCGGCGGCGTGCGCGGCCTCGGCGACGGTGTGGGCGATCTCGGCGTGGTCGGCGGTGAGCAGCGCGGTGAGGACCTCGCGGAGGGCGGCCTCCTCGGGGTGGGCGTGCAGCACGTCGACGTACGGCTTGAGCGAGTCCACGCCGAGCGCGGCCATCGTGTCGGCGGCCTCGACGGGGTCACGGAAGCCGCACAGGCCGTGGAACTCGGTGAGCGCGCAGATGAGTTCGGGCTTGTGGTTGGCGTCCCTGTAGTTGCGCCGCGGGTCGTCGACCGGCAGGCCCGCGGCCTCCTCGGCGGCGAAACCGGCGCGCGCCTGGTCGAGGTCGGGGTGGACCTGGAGGGAGAGCGGGGCACCGGCGGCGAGGATCTTGAAGAGGAACGGGAGGCGCGGGCCGAACTTCTCGACGGTGGCCGGGCCGAGTTCGCGTACGGGGTCGGCGTCGATGAGCTCGTTGAGGGGACCGCGGCCGGTGCGGGAGGGGGCGCCGGGGTGGGCCCCCATCCACATCTCGGCCTGGGGCTCGCCGGTCGGGGCGACGCCGAGCAGTTCCGGGATGGCCGTCGTGGAACCCCAGGCGTAGGGGCGCACGGTGTTGACGAGGCGGTCCATGGGGCTTCCAGCTCTTTTCAGTGCGGTGGGTGCGGTGATGGACGTGGGGGTGGTGGTGGGGGGCGGTGGTGTGGCTGGGCGGTGATGGGTCTGGGGGCAGTGGCGTGTGTGCGTACGGCTCAGGGCGTGCGGGGGCGGCGCGCGGCCGTGGTGCGTGGTGGCTTCGCGCGTCGGGGTGTCATGCGTGCTGTGCTGCGGTTACTCGGTGGGGAGGCCCGAGGAGGCGAGGGACAGGTACACGGCGGCGAAGTCGGTGACGGCGATGAGCTCGGCGAGGTTCTCCAGCGCGTTGCCCTCTTCCGGCTCCACCTCGCTGATGGCCGTGTCGTGGCCGAGGGCGAGTTCGCGGGCGGCGGGCGCGGCGCTGAGCGCGTTGCCCTCGCCGGGCCGGTCGCGCAGCAGCACGACCCGGGTGTGCAGGGCCTGCGGCTCGTCGACGCGGTCGCGGAAGAAGTCGTCGGGGTCGGACCCGGCCGCGTAGTCGCCGGTCAGCAGCATGCCGTGGGCGGGCAGCGCCTCCGGCAGCTCGGCGGCGAGCGCGGGCAGGCCGGCCAGCTCGGCGAGGATCGCGGCGAACCGGCGGCCGGCCGGTCCCGCCGCCTCGCCCTCGGTCCAGACGAGCGGCAGGGTGTCGGCGAGCTCGGCGGCGAGGGTCTTCGCCGGGTTGCTGTACGTGGCGATGGCCGGGCCGCAGCGCTCCGCCATCCGGTCCAGGCGTTCGGCGACCTGCTCCAGCGCGTCCGGCGGTGCCTCCAGGAGGCCGACCCGGTCGAGCAGCGCGAGCAGCGGCGTGAACAGGGCCCACAGCGCGCCCGGGCTCGCGGCCAGCGACTCGCCGTACTCGTCCGGCGCCTCGTGCGGGGCCATCGCCAGCGGCACGAACAGACCGCGGGAGCCGCCCATGGACTCGGCGAGCGGGGAGCCCTTCGGGGCGACGGCGACGACGGTGATGCCGCGGCGGTACGCCTGTTCGACGAGGAGGGTGAGGCCCGGCTCGGAGCCGTCGGTCGTCGGCACGAGGAGGAGGTCGACCGAGCCCGCCCAGCCGGGCAGCGCCCAGCGCAGTGCGCCGGCGGCCGCGGCGACGCCCGTCGGCTGCAGCCGGATCACCGGTGCGGCCGCGCCCGCGAGGGCACCGACCAGATCGGCGACACCGGCGGCGGCGGTGCCGGGGCCCGCGACCAGGACCGCGCGGGGACGGCCGTCCGGGCGGAGCTCCGCGATGCCGGCCTCGGCGGCGTGCCGGGCGGCGGTCCGTACCCGCGCGCCCGCCTCGGCGGCGCCGCGGAGCAGGCCGCGGTGGTCGGCGAGGGCGAGGGCTTCCGGTGCGTCGAGGAGGGTCTCGTCGAGCATGTGGCGGGCCTCCGGTCGTCGGTGGCGGACCCTCGGCCGGTGGTCGGCCGGGGTGCCGCGTGGTCTGTCCCCCGAGGGTTGCCCCTGGGGGGACCGCCCCCAGAGGTCTCCTCGTCGAGGTCTCCTCTTCAGAGGCTTCCCCGTCGTACGGGTCGTGTACGGGCCGCGTACGGGTCGCCAACGGCGCGCGTGTCGCCTACGGCGTCGTGTCCCGTACGGCGCGCGTGTCCCGTACGGCGTACGGGCGTACGGGTTACTCGGGGCGACGGGCCTCGTCGACGAGCAGGACCGGGATGCCGTCGCGGACCGGGTACGCGAGACCGCAGTCGGCGGAGGTGCAGACGAGCTCCGGGGTCTCCTCCGCGGAACGGTCGTTCAGCGGGGCGTGGCAGGCCGGGCAGGCCAGGATCTCCAGGAGGCCGGCTTCGAGCGGCATGGGCGGTCCCTTCGGGGAACGGTACGGACGGTCTTCGGGCCAGGTCAGCCTACCGCCGGGCCGCGGGCGGCGCCCTTGATGCGGGGCGGGGCGCCGCTGGTTACGTTGCGGGTCTTTCGTGGCGGAGAGGGGGCGGGGCGTGGGCGGAGCGGGAAACGGGGGGCGACGGGTTGTGCGCGTCGCCGGCGCGGCGTGCCCGAGGGCGCGGCGCGTCGGGGGAGGTCCACCGGGCGCCCCGGCCCGGTGAGCGCGGCGTGCGCGTGGGCGGCGTAGGCCCAGGAGCGGAACGCGGCCGCAAGGGCGCCGACCCGTGTGCCCACCCGTCCCTCCCCCTGGGGCTTCGCCCTGGGGGGACCCTCATGCGGGACGGTTGCCCACACGAGGGAGGGTGGGGCGGCGAGCACCCGGCGGGGGCGGAAGGCAGGGCCAGGGGCGGGGCAACGCCCCGCGCAAGCCCGAGGGCGGGGACAGGGCAACGCCCAGGCGAAGCCGGAGGGCGGCGGTCGCCCCCACCCTCACCCCCCGCGTCTCAGGCGCGGATCAGGGACAGTGCCTCGTCGCGTACGCGCTGCATCGTCGCCTCGTCGCGGGCCTCCACGTTCAGGCGGAGGAGCGGTTCCGTGTTGGAGGCGCGGAGGTTGAACCACCAGTCGGCGGCGGTGACCGTGAGGCCGTCGAGGTCGTCGAGGGTGACGCCCTCGCGGGAGGCGAAGGCGGTGCGCACGGCGGTGAGGCTGGCGGACTGGTCGGCGACGGTGGAGTTGATCTCGCCGGAGGAGGCGTAGCGGTCGTAGGAGGAGACCAGGGCGGAGAGCGGGCCGTCCTGGCCGCCGAGGGCCGCGAGGACGTGGAGCGCGGCGAGCATGCCGGTGTCCGCGTTCCAGAAGTCCTTGAAGTAGTAGTGGGCGGAGTGCTCGCCGCCGAAGATGGCGCCGGTCTTCGCCATCTCCTCCTTGATGAAGGAGTGGCCGACGCGCGTCCGCACCGGCGTTCCGCCGTGCTCGCGGACGACCTCCGGGACGGACCAGGAGGTGATCAGGTTGTGGATGATCGTGCCGCTGCCGCCGTGCTTGGCGAGCTCGCGCGCCGCGACGAGGGCGGTGATCGCGGACGGGGAGACCGGGTCGCCGTTCTCGTCGACGACGAAGCAGCGGTCGGCGTCGCCGTCGAAGGCGAGGCCGAGGTCGGCGCCCTCGGCGCGGACGCGGGCCTGGAGGTCGACGATGTTCTTCGGGTCGAGCGGGTTGGCCTCGTGGTTCGGGAAGGTGCCGTCGAGCTCGAAGTACATCGGGACGACGTCGAGCGGCAGGCCCGCGAAGACGGTGGGCACGGTGTGGCCGCCCATGCCGTTGCCCGCGTCGACGACGACCTTGAGCGGGCGGATGGAGGCGAGGTCCACGAGGGAGAGCAGGTGGGCCGCGTAGTCCTTGAGCGTGTCGCGCTCGGTGACCGTGCCCGGCTGCTCGGCCGGCTCGGGCGCGCCCTGCTCCGTCCACTGCTCGGCGAGCGCGCGGATGTCGGAGAGGCCGGTGTCCTGGCCGACCGGGGCGGCGCCGGCGCGGCACATCTTGATGCCGTTGTACTGGGCCGGGTTGTGCGAGGCGGTGAACATCGCGCCCGGCAGGCCGAGCTGCCCGGAGGCGAAGTACAGCTGGTCGGTGGAGCAGAGCCCGATCATGGTGACGTCGGCGCCGAGGCGGGCCGCGCCGCGCGCGAAGGCGGCGGCGAGACCGGGCGAGGACGGGCGCATGTCGTGGCCGATGACGACGGCCTGGGCGTCGACGACCCGTACGAACGCGGCGCCGAAGAGCTCCGCCAGGGTCTCGTCCCACTGATCCGGCACCACCCCGCGGACGTCGTACGCCTTCACGATCTGCGACAGATCAGCAGCAGCCACGGACCAACCCTCCTGAGGTCTCGGTATGTCTCGGCTCGCGCGACCCGCGTCGTGGAGGACGCGGATTTCGCGGGGCCCAAACTACCCGGAAGGGGGCCTTGATCAGTTTTCGGGGGAACGGAGCACCCGTAGGTGTCCCCGGCGGCCGACCTCCATCGGGTCGCCGCTCCGGCCGCCCGGGACGCCCTTGCCGCCGGCCTCCGCCGCGCGTTCCTGGGGGCGGGCCGCCTCCCGTACCGCGTTGGCGAGGGCTTCGAGGTCGTCGCCGCTGGGGCGGGTGGGGGCGGTGCCGTCGGAGAGCCGCACGACCTCCCAGCCGCGCGGCGCGGTCAGGCGCTCGCTGTGCTCGGCGCACAGGTCGTAGCAGTGGGGCTCGGCGTAGGTGGCGAGCGGGCCGAGGACCGCAGTCGAGTCGGCATAGACGTACGTCAGTGTCGCGACGGCAGGGCGGCCGCACGCGGTGCGCGAACAGCGACGTACAGGGCTCACGACGTTGGACGGTACCGCACTCTTGAGCGGGCCGCGACGACTCTCCCCCAGGTCACTCCACCGTGTCGCGGTGTGACGTCCGCCACGAGGCCGTTCGGGAGGGCCGTTCTGACCTGCGGGAGTGCTGGGATACGGCCTGGATACGGGGGCCGGGGCGGGGCGGGATCCGGACAGCCGGGAGGAGAAATCCGGTCATGGACGGCCAGATGGCCGATCCGAGGAGGCTGGTGAATCGTGCCGTTGTCCGGCCGGAACGATCGGCTTCCGACAGCTTCCGACAGCGGTGACGGACGCACGCCACCGTTCCGGCCGCTTTACACCGGTCCCGAACCACCGGAGAGAGTTACGCTGCGTCAGTGACGGACACCACCGAGAGCATGGACAGCACCGGTCCCGTACCGCGCGTGCGGCGCCGTGATCGGCACGGCCGGGGCATGCGGGGGCCGGTCGCCCCGCCGCAGGTCCCGCTGTCCGCGAGCCGAGCGGACACCTTCCGCGATCTGGTCCTGGACTCGGTGGAGCGTCTTGAGCGGCGCTGGCCGCAGCTCGCCGACGTGGAGTTCATGGTGATGGAGGTCCCGCCGGCGGTGCCGGGCGAGCCGGTCGTGCCGCTGGGCGGCTCGATCCCCGCGGAGAAGAACGAGCCGGCCCGCGTGGTCGTCTACCGCAGGCCGGTCGAGATCCGCTCGAAGAGCCGCGACGAGCGGGCCCTGCTCGTCCACGAGGTCGTCGTCGAGCAGGTGGCCGACCTCCTCGGCCTGTCCCCCGAGTCGGTCGACCCGCGGTACGGCCAGGACTGACCCTCATTCCCCGCGGTACGGCCAGGACTGGCCACGTCCCCCGAGGCCGGGCTCAGTCGTCGAGCACCGTCAGGTCCTGACGCGCCTTCGGCACCTGCACCGTGCCCCGGTCGTCGACGAGCGGCTGGACCGTGAACATCGGGATGCCGTCCTGCGGCAGCGCCAGGGTGCGCGAGGCGTGCACCGGGCCGCCCGAGAGGTGTTCGACGGTGATCGCGTAGGAGCCCTTGAGGCCGTCGGGGACGGGCGCGTCCATGGAGAGCGTGGTGCCGCCCTTGACCGTGACCGTCCTGGTGACCGGCGTGCCGCCGTCGGAGCCGGCCGAGGCGGTGATCCGGACCTCGGCGCTCGCGGCGGGCGCGGTCAGGGCGAGGGTGGCGCCCTTGGCGCGGTTGTCGGCGACGGTGGCGCGGCCCTCGATGGCGCCGGTGGCCGGGATGAAGGCGACCTCCTGCTTGTCGCCCTTGCCGCGCGCGACCCTCAGGGCGGCCACGACCGGCGTGGCCTTCTTCGGGTCGGCCGGGGTCAGCAGCAGCGAGCCGGGCTCGCCGCGCGTGAGGTCGGGCAGGTCGACGGCGGCGGTCATGCCGGACTTGACGTGCAGGGTGCCGGCGCCGGCCGGGACGATCGTGCCGGTCGGGGTGACCAGCTGGACCTTCAGGTCGGCGTCGTCGTCGCCCGGCGCGTACGCCACGAGCCGGACCGAGGTCGCGTCGGCGGGGATGCCGGGCAGGACGGCGGTGCCGGCCGGGTCGGCGGAGGCCGGGAGCCAGTCGCTGCCGGCCTTCTCGTCGGCGACGCCGACGACGGCGCCGACGCGGCCGCTGCGGGTGGTCACGTGGACGGTGACGTCCTGCTGGGCCGGGTCGGCGGTGAGGGTGGGCAGCAGCACCGGGACGCTGGAGTGCGCGGGGACCGGGATGCCCTCGGTGACCTGGGACTTCAGGACGCCCTCGGGGCCGTACAGCTCGATGTCGGCGACGGCCGCGCTGTCGTCGGGGTTGGTGAGGTGGACGTAGTCCTGGCGGTCCTTGGCCGTGGACGCGGCCGGGAACCAGAAGTCGGTGTCGGGGGCGGTGCAGCCGACGCCGAGCAGGCCGCGGGCGCCGCCGGCCGGGACGACGGTGGTCTGCTGGACGGTCCAGCCGGGCGCGAGGGCGCCGCTCGCCGTGCCGATCAGGGCGGGCGCGTCGGGGCCGTCGGCCTCGGCGGTGACCGGGGTGCCGGCCTGGGTGACGGTCGCCGGGGCCTTGGGCGCCTTGGGCTTCTTCGACTTGTCGTCGGAGGACGCGTCCTCGCCGGGGAGGGTGGCGGCGGTGGCGGGCTTCAGCTCGGCCTTGGCCGCCTTCTGCCCGCCCGTCTGGCCGGTCGTCTGTCCGCCGCTCTGTCCGGCCGTCTGTCCCGTGCCCTTGCCCGTGGCGGCGGGGGTGTACGAGGTGTACGCCGTCTCCGCCACCTCCGAGGTGCTCGGCACCGGGCAGAGCAGACCGGCGCGCTCGACCGGCAGCCGCGTCGGCAGCGCGGTCGCGACCGGCGCGGTGCCGTCGGGGGCGGTCAGCACGGCCACGCCGGTGACGGCGGCCAGGGCGGTGGCGACCGCGATCAGGGAGAGGGTGGTGCGCTTCACTGGTTGCTGCTCCCGTCGGGACGCTGCCCGTAGCCGTACGGGTCGTAGGGGTCGTACGGCTGCTGCGGGTCGTAGCCGTTCGGCTGCTGTTCCTGCTGGTGCTGCGCGTACGGGTCGTACTGCTGCTGCTCGTACTGCTGCTCGTACTGCTGCTGGTCGCCGTAGTACTGCTGCTGGGCGTACGGGTCGTAGGCGTACTGCTCCTGGTGCTGATCCTGGTAGTAGCCCTGCTGGGGCGCGGCGGCGTACTGGCCGTCCCACTCCGGCTGTTCCGGTACGGGTGCGGCTACGGGTACGGGCGCGGGCTCCGCGACCGGCTGCGGCTCCTGCCCGGGTACGGGGAACTCCCCGGCCTCCGCGGCCTCCGCGGCTGCCTCCGCCTCCGCCGCGGCGCGCAGGCGGCGGGCGCGGCGGCCGTCGCCCTCGGCGGCCTGGGCGGGGATGGCGAGCTCCTCGTCGGGCAGGTCGTCGTCGATGTCGCGGCGGCGGCCGGGCAGGGCGAGGACGAGGAGGACGAGCGCGAGGCCGGCCTGGGCCCAGATCCACGCGGTGTGGCCGATCGGGTCGTCGAAGGTGAGGTCGAGGCGGCCGCCCTCGGCGGGCAGTTCGAAGCCCTGGGCCCAGCCGTCGACCGTGACGGGCTTGAGCGCCTTGCCGTCGAGGGTGGCGGTCCAGCCGCTGTCGGCGCGGTCGGCGACGCGCAGGACGCGTCCGGCGGGGCCGGCCGGGAGCTTGGTGTGGGCCTCGACGGGCCCGGCGGCGACGGCCACGGCCTTGGCCGGCTCGGCGTCCGCCGTCTTGTCCGCGCCGGACTCGCTGCCGGGCACGATCATGATGCGGGCGACCTCGCGGTCGACGCGCCACAGCGCGCTGCCGTCGAGCTGGCTGAGCCGGCTGAGGCCCGGGGTGGCGTCGAGGACGCGGCTCATCGAGCGCGGCGCCCCGTCCCGTACCAGCACGTAGCGGATGGCGAAGCCGCTCAGCTCCTCGGTCTGGTCGGCTCCGGAGCCGGCCACGAGGTGGGCGACGACCTGGTCGAGGCGCGGGTCGCTGCCGCCGGTGGCGGCGAGTTCGGCGTCGCCGAGGCGGCCGCCGGAGCCGCGGACCAGGGTGTACGCGACCTCGCCGGGCGAGCTGCCGCCGAGGACGAGGGTGCGGGCCTGGTCGCGGGTGCCGCTCTCCTCGGCGACGAACGCGGGCACCTGGACCGGGTCGCGGCGGGTGAGCGGGCCGTCTGCGCCGTCGATCATCCAGCCGGCGGCGGCCACGACCGGGCCGAGGGCGCAGGCGAGGGCGACGAGGGCGGCGACGGGCTGGCGCCAGCCGAAGCCGTGGGCGGCGACGCGGGTGCGGCCGCCCTCGGCGCCGATCATGGCGGCGGCGAGCAGCGCGGCGCCGTAGACGAGGGTGGCGGGGCCGGCCCAGCCGGTCTCGGTGTCGCCGGCGCCGTTGGTGAGGACGGCGAAGAGCAGTCCGGCGAGGGCGGCGGCCCAGGCGGCGCGGACGGCGAGCACCCGCTCGGCGCGCAGCAGGGCGCCGAGCGCGGCGAGCACGAGGCCGAGGAGGACGAGCCCGCTGGTGGTGCCGGGGCCGCCGGGGCTGGTGCCGAGCAGGTCGAGCGCGCCGGCGGTGCCCGTGCGGATGTCGAGGCCGGCCTCGCGCAGGAAGGCGGCGGGGCTGGTCAGCAGGGAGAGCGACCAGGGGGCCAGGACGAGGACCGGGGTGCCGACGGTGGCGAGGAAGCGCAGTCCGTACGCGGTGATGTCGCCGCGGCGGAGCGCGAGCACGCCCAGGCCGAGGAGGACCGCGAGCGGCCAGACGACCGGCGTGAACGCCATCGCGAAGGTGAGGAGGAAGGTGTACGCCCAGGTGGCGCGCCAGCTGCCGCGCTCGCCGCCGGACCGGTTCAGCCCGTACGAGGAGACGGCGGCGCGGGCGATGAGCGGAAGCAGGATCGCGAGGACGGCGGTGCCGAGCCGGCCGGCGGCGAGGGCGCCGGTGGCGGCGGGCAGGAAGGCGTAGGCGACGGCGGCCCAGGCGCGCAGGAGCCGGGATTCGACGATGCCGCGGGAGGCGAAGTACGCGGTGAAGCCGGCGAGCGGGACCGAGCAGACGAGCAGCAGGGTCAGCGCGAAGGACGTCGAGCCGAGGAACAGCGCGGAGAGCGCGGCCAGGACGGCGAGGTAGGGCGGGGCGGTCTGGGTGCCGCCGGTGCCGATGGCGTGCCAGCCGTCGGCGTACCGCGACCAGAGTCCGGAGACGGTGTCGGGCGCGGGCAGCAGGGCGCCGCCGGCGAGGGAGCCGCCGCCGAAGAGGTTGCGGCAGGCGACGACGGAGATCACGAGGAGGAGCGCGAAGAGGACGGGCCCGGGCTTGCGGGCGATCTTCTTCAGCCGGGCGAACTGCTCGATCTCCAGGAAGTCGGCGTCGTCGCCCCCGGGTCCGGACTCGACCACGCCGTGCCGGGAGCCGCCGGAGTCGGCGTCGGAGCCGCCGAAGTGGGAGGCGAGCTGCTCGGCGGCGGCACGGACGGTGGCGCCGGGCGGCGGGAAGAGCGGGCGGAGCTCGCTCGCGGGGACGGCCGGGTTCTTGCGCCGGCGGCGCGCGGCGAGGATCTTCTCCGGGCGGAGCAGCGTGGCGAGCAGGCCCATGACCTCGTCGACGGCCTGGCCGGGGGCCTTGCCGACGAGATAGCCGAGGGTGCGGAGCACGGTGCCGACGACGAGCCGGAGAAAGACGTACGGGAGGGTCGCGCCGCGGCTGTTGGCGAGCAGCGTGTAGACGGCGCCGGCCTTGTCGACGCGGTGCGGGTTGGCGGCGGAGCGGCCGGCGCAGTCGACGGTGCGGCGCTCGCGGGCGGACGCCTCGGCGTGCCGGAGCACGGCGTCGGGAGCGACGAGGACGCGGTGGCCGGCGGCGTGGGCGCGCCAGCACAGGTCGACGTCGTCGCGCATGAGGGGCAGCCGGCGGTCGAAGCCGCCGAGTTCCTCGAAGACGTCGCGCCGGATCAGCATGCCGGCGCTGGAGACGGAGAGGACGGAGCGGATCTGGTCGTGCTGGCCCTGGTCCTGCTCGCGGCGGTCGAGCCCGGTCCAGCGGCGGCCGCTGCGGGCGATGGAGACGCCGGCTTCGAGCAGCTGCTTGCGGTCGTACCAGCCGCGCAGCTTGGGGCCGATGACGGCCGCGTACTCGTCGCTGTCGGCGACGCGGAGGAGTTCGGCGAGCGCGCTCGGTTCGGGCGCGCAGTCGTCGTGGAGCAGCCAGAGCCACTGGACCGGCTCGCCGTGCGGGAGTTCGGGCAGGTCGTAGTTCTCGTCCCGCCAGGTGCGGGTGACCGGGTCCCAACTGCTGGGCCGCTTCAGGTAGCTGAGCTCCTCGGGCCCGAGGACGGGCGCGGTGCGCGCGGCC
Organism: Streptomyces sp. NPDC003943; assembly: GCF_053605265.1. Classification (NCBI taxonomy): domain Bacteria; kingdom Bacillati; phylum Actinomycetota; class Actinomycetes; order Kitasatosporales; family Streptomycetaceae; genus Streptomyces; species Streptomyces sp. NPDC003943. The sequence goes on from NZ_JBSGIW010000093.1 coordinate 18,124, forward strand.
TCCTCGACGGCGGCGCCGAAGCCGGTGCGGCGGGCGAGGTGCAGGACGCGGTCGTCGCCGAGTGCGTCGCTGAGCAGCCGCGCGGAGTCGTCGGCGCTGCCGGTGTCGGCGGCGACGGCGTTCTGTACGGGGCGTTCCTGGGCGAGCAGCCCGGCGAGGGCGTCCGGCAGCCAGCGGGCGCCGTCGTGGGCGACGAGCACGGCGGTGACGACGTGTCGCGGAAACTCAGGAGTTGAGGACATCGAGCTACGGGCCCTCCGGCCGGGGGTCGCCCGCGGGGGGCGTGGGTGCGTGCGTCTCGGACGGAGGCCCACACTAACGGCTGACACGAGAACGGTCCGCCGCCTGTGGATGGAGCACAGGTTGCGGACCGTTGTGTGGATGCGTCTTGCGTATGTTGCGTATGTGTCGCCGCACGCGTTCGTGGCGGGTGGCCGGATTCAGACGGCGGCCGGGACGACAGCCGGGACGGCAGCCGGGAGAGCGGCTCAGACGGCGGCCTTCTTCAGGCGGCGGCGCTCGCGCTCGGACAGGCCGCCCCAGATGCCGAAGCGCTCGTCGTTCTGCAGCGCGTATTCGAGGCACTCGGAGCGGACCTCGCAGGCCAGGCAGACCTTCTTCGCCTCCCGGGTCGAGCCGCCCTTCTCGGGGAAGAAGGACTCGGGGTCGGTCTGGGCGCACAGTGCGCGCTCCTGCCAGCCGAGTTCCTCGCCCGCGTCCTCGACCAGCAGTTCCTGGAACGTCTCGGTCATGTGCGCCCCTCGTCCGTCTGTGCGTCCCCGTGATGTCGCCGTTGTCGATTCCGGATGGATCGATCCGGCCGAACGACACGAGTGAAATTACAAGTTCGTGCTCTGTGCGAGTCAAGCCGAGATCTGCTATTGGGCCCCGTATTCACTCTGCGGAACCAAGCGTATACGGAAAGTGTTCAAATCAGCAAAAAACGTGACACATGCCGCCGGCCTGACCGCCACCGCCTTGCCCACGGAGGAGGACGCCCGAAACCTGGATCTTGTTGCGATCCAGCCACGGAAGCGATCCGGATCACAGTCTGATCACAGGACCTCCACCGTGTTTGCGACGGCGGATGCTGCGCCATGTCTCCTGCTCGCGGGGTGCACAAACCTTTCTCCGCGCACTGTAACCGGATGAGGTGAAACATAGCCCCCAAATCGGTCATTGAGTTGACAGTCGGGTGTCCCTCCGGCCACTTTGGTGGCATGCCAGCGAACGCAGCGCCCTCCGCGACCCACGCCCGTGGGTTCCGCCGCGCTGTCCAGACGCGTTCCTGTCGCTGTTGCTGTCCCAGCTGTTGATGCGCGCACTCTGCGTCTAGCGCTCCGGCTTCTTCCCGCGGCCGTCCCGCCGCTTCTGCCTCACCCCTCGCACCACCCTCGCCCCACCCCTTGCTCTGCGACACCCCGCACTTCTGCCGAGGAACCACCGCATCCCATGAACATGGACAGCGACCTTCAGATCGCCGGCGACATCCTTGAGGTCCCGCACCTCCTCCAGCCCCAGCGCGAGCACCCGGTCACCGTGGCCGAGTTCGCCGGGCTCGCCCGCGAGATCGCCGGCGACCGGGCCCTGTGGGCCCCGTACGTCGAGTACGACGCCACCACCCGGTGGTACCACCGGCTGCGCACCGGCCCCGGATACGAGGTCTGGCTGCTCTCCTGGCTGCCCGGCCAGGGCAGCGGCCGGCACGACCACGGCCAGTCCTCCGGCGTGCTCACGCTGCTGTCCGGCGAGCTGACGGAGCGTACGGAGCGGGGCTCCCGGAAGCTCGCGGGCGGCGCGCAGCGCGTGTTCGCGCCCGGGTACGTGCACGAGGTGGTCAACGAGTCCCTCGAACCGGCCGTGAGCCTGCACGTCTACTACCCGGGCCTGACCGAGATGCCGATGCACGAGTCGATGCACGAGTCGATGCACGAGTCGCTGACCTCACAGTGCGGCTCCGCCCCGGCGGCCCCGGGAGTCGTCACCGCCTGACAAACTGCACTGCATGCGCATTGTGGTTCTGGCCGGTGGCATCGGTGGTGCCCGCTTCCTTCGCGGCCTCAAGAAGGCCGCGCCCGACGCGGAGATCACGGTCGTCGGCAACACCGGTGACGACATCCATCTCTTCGGTCTCAAGGTCTGCCCCGACCTCGACACCGTGATGTACACCCTCGGCGGTGGCATCAACGAGGAACAGGGCTGGGGCCGCGAGGACGAGTCCTTCACCGTCAAGGAGGAGCTCGCGGCGTACGGGGTCGGGCCCGAGTGGTTCGGCCTCGGCGACCGCGACTTCGCCACCCACATCGTCCGCACCCAGATGCTGGGCGCCGGCTATCCGCTGAGCGCCGTCACCGAGGCGCTGTGCGCCCGCTGGCAGCCCGGCGTCCGGCTGCTCCCGATGTCCGACGACCGGGTCGAGACGCACGTCGCCATCGAGGTGGACGGCGAGCAGCGGGCCGTGCACTTCCAGGAGTACTGGGTGAAGCTGCGCGCCTCCGTCGACGCGCAGGCCGTCGTGCCGGTCGGCGCCGAGCAGGCGAAGCCCGCGCCGGGCGTCCTGGAGGCGATCGCCGAGGCGGACGTCATCGTCTTCCCGCCGTCGAACCCCGTCGTCTCCGTCGGCACCATCCTGGCCGTCCCGGGCATCCGCGAGGCCGTCGCCGCCGCGACCGCGCCGGTCGTCGGCCTCTCCCCCATCGTCGGCGACGCGCCCGTGCGCGGCATGGCCGACAAGGTGCTCGCGGCGGTCGGCGTGGAGTCCACGGCGGCGGCCGTCGCACGGCACTACGGCTCCGATCTGATCGACGGCTGGCTGGTCGACACCGTCGACGCGGGCGCGGTCGCGGAGGTCGAGGCGGCGGGCATCCGCTGCCGCGCGGTGCCGCTGATGATGACCGACCTGGACGCGACGGCGGCGATGGCGCGCGAAGCGCTGACGCTGGCGGCGGAGGCCGGCGGAGCCGGCGCATGACGGGCGGGGTGACGCCTCCGGGGGCCGGTGTCGTCGAGGCGACGGGCGTGGCGGGCGGGGTGACGCCTCCGGGGCCCGGCACCGTCGACGCGACGGGAACGGCGCGCGCCGGGGATTGCGTTCGGAGGCCCGCCCGGTACGAGGTGTGGGCGCTCGACGGGCTGCCCGAGGTCGCGCCCGGCGACGACGTCGCCAAGCTGATCGCGTCCGTGTCCCCCGGGCTCGTCGACGGTGACGTCCTGCTCGTCACCTCGAAGATCGTGAGCAAGGCGGAGGGGCGGGTGATCGCCGCCACCGACCGGGAGGAGGCGATCGACGCCGAGACGGTACGGGTGGTGGCGCGGCGCGGTGCCCTCCGCATCGTCGAGAACCGGCAGGGCCTCGTCATGGCCGCCGCCGGCGTCGACGCCTCCAACACCGCCCCCGGCACGGTGCTGTTGCTGCCGGAGGACCCGGACACCTCGGCCGCGCGGATCCGCACCGGGCTGCGCGAGGCACTCGGCGTGGACGTCGGCGTGATCGTCACCGACACCTTCGGGCGGCCCTGGCGCAGCGGGCTCACCGACGTCGCCATCGGCGCGGCCGGGGTGCGGGTGCTCGACGACCTGCGAGGCGTGGCCGACTCCCATGGCAACGAGCTGAACGTCACCGTCGTCGCCACCGCCGACGAGCTGGCCGCGGCCGGCGACCTGGTGAAGGGCAAGGCGTCGGGGCGGCCGGTGGCCGTCGTACGCGGTCTCGGGCACGTGGTGGGCGGCGACGAGGAGCCGGGCGCGCGGGCGCTGGTACGGGACGCCGCCGACGACATGTTCCGGCTCGGCACCTCGGAGGCGGTACGGGAGGCGGTGACCCTGCGCCGTACCGTACGGGAGTTCACCGACGACCCCGTCGATCCGGGCGCGGTACGGCGGGCCGTCGCCGCGGCCGTCACGGCGCCCGCCCCGCACCACACCACCCCGTGGCGCTTCGTGCTCCTGGAGTCCGAGGGCGCGCGGGTGCGGCTGCTCGACGCCATGCGGGACGCGTGGATCGCGGACCTGCGCGCCGACGGCAGGCCGGAGGAGTCCATCGCACGCCGGATCCGGCGCGGGGACGTGCTGCGCAACGCGCCGTACCTGATCGTGCCCTGCCTGGTCACGGACGGCGCCCACCACTACGGCGACCCGCGCCGGGACGCCGCCGAGCGCGAGATGTTCGTCGTCGCGGCGGGCGCGGGCGTGCAGAACCTGCTGGTCGCGCTGGCCGGCGAGCGGCTCGGCTCGGCGTGGGTGTCCTCGACGATGTTCTGCCGGGACGTCGTGCGGGACGTGCTCGGGCTGCCGGACGACTGGGACCCGATGGGTGCGGTCGCGGTGGGCCGGCCGGCGGCGGCGCCGAAGGAGCGGGCGGCGCGGCAGGCGGCGGCGTTCATCGAGGTCCGCTGATCACCAGGGCGTGATGTTGCCGGGCGTCATCCGCGGCGCGTGACGTCGCGGGCCTCGTTCGCGGCGCCCGGCGCGCGGTCACCAGCGCGTGATGTTGCCGGGCGCCATCCGTGGCGCCCGGCGCGGCGGCACCCGGCCGCTCAGCAGGATCAGCCGGGCGGCCCGGTGCCGCTGGCCCGCGTACGGCGCGAGCAGCTCCAGCATGGCCGCGTCGTCGGCCGTGCGGTCGCCGGCCAGGGCCCAGCCGACGATGCCCGGCAGGTGCAGGTCGCCCGTCGTGACCTCGTCGGGCGCGCCGTTGCTCCGCTGGATCGTCTCGGCGGAGGTCCAGGCACCGATGCCGGGGATCAGTTCGAGGCGCTTGCGGGCCTCGGCGGGAGGCATCTGCGCGGCCTCCTCCAGCCGGGCGGCCACGCGGGCGGCCCGGACGATGGTGGCCGAGCGCTTCCCGTCCACGTTCGCCAGGTGCCACTCCCAGGACGGGATCCGCGCCCAGTCGCGCGCGTCCGGCATCACGTACATGCCCTCCGGCGCCGGGCCGGGCGCGGCCTCCCCGTACTTCCGCACGAGCACCCGCCACGAGCGGTACGCCTCGTCCGCCGTCACCTTCTGTTCCAGGATCGACGGGATCAGCGACTCCATCACGAGCCCGGTCCGGGTCAGGCGCAGGCCGCGGCGGGCGCGGTGGGTGATCGCGAGCAGCTTGTGGCGCGGGACGAAGGCGTCCGGGTCGTCCTCGGCGCCGAGCAGCGCGGGCGTCTGGCGCATGAGCCAGGCGGCTCCCGGGCCCCACGCCTCGGCGCGCCCGTCCGCCCGGACCCGGAGCGTCCCGGCTCCGTCGGGGGTGCGGCTGGCCCGCCAGACGGAGCCGTCGGCGGTCGTACGGAAGGTGGGATCTGCGGGGCCGCGGCGCAGCGGCCCCAGGGTGAGCCCCAGGTCGAGACCGACGTCGAGGTTGGGGCCGAGGTCGAGGCCGAGGCCGATGTCGCCGGACGCGTTGCTCGGGGCGGGTACGGCGATGTGGCCGCCGCGCGCGGTGGTGCGCGTGGTGGGGGTGCGGGGGGCGAAGCGGCCGGCCATGCGTATGAGCGTAGCGGTGTCGCGGGCCGCGCTCGGCGGCGCGCCGCCCTCGCCCACCTCCGCCGTTGTGGGCATTCGTCCCGCGGGGCGGGACGAATGCCCACACGGTGGGCGGGGTCCAGCGGTGCTTGGGTTACTGGTCGGAGCTGAAGCGGACCGCGCCCGCCGGGAGTTTCGCGTCGCACCAGATGCGGATGCCGTCGCGGAGTTCGTTGTCCGGGCCGATCTCCGCCGCGTCGCCGATCACCGCGCCCGTGAGGACCGTGCGGGCGCCGATGCGGGCGCGGGTGCCGATGAGGGAGTCGGTGATGACGGCGCCGTCCTCGACGACGGCGCCGGCGAGGACGGTGGAGCCGTTGATGCGGGCGCCGGAGCCGATGACGGCGCCGGGGCCGATGACCGTGCCGCCGGTGAGCTTGGCGTCGGGGGCGACCCGGGCGGTGTCGAGGACGAGCCGGTCGCCGCAGCGGCCCGGCACGGCCGGGGACGGGGCGCGGCCGAGGACGAGGTCGGCGGAGCCGCGGACGAACGCCTGCGGGGTGCCGAGGTCGAGCCAGTACGTGGAGTCGACCATGCCCTGGAGGTGGGCCCCGTCGGCCAGCAGCTCGGGGAAGGTCTCGCGTTCGACGGAGACGGGACGCCCCGCCGGGATGGTGTCGATGACGGAGCGCCGGAACACGTACGCGCCCGCGTTGATCTGGTCGGTGACGATCTCCTCGGGCGTCTGCGGCTTCTCCAGGAACGCCGTGACCCGCCCGGTCCCGTCCGTCGGCACGAGACCGTACGCGCGCGGGTCGTCGACCCGGGTGAGGTGCAGGGACACGTCGGCGCCGGAGGACCGGTGGGTGGCGACGAGGGCGCGGATGTCGAGGCCGGTGAGGATGTCGCCGTTGAAGATGAGGACGGGGTCCTCGGGCCCGGAGTGCAGCCGGGAGGCGACGTTGCGGATGGCGCCGCCGGTGCCGAGCGGCTCCTCCTCCGTCACGTACTCGATGCTGAGCCCGAGCGCCGAGCCGTCGCCGAAGTACGGCTCGAAGACCTCCGCCAGGTAGGAGGTGGCGAGGACGATGTGCTCGACCCCGGCCGCCCGGGCCCGTGCCAGCTGGTGGGTCAGGAAGGGGACGCCCGCTGCCGGAACCATCGGCTTGGGCGTGTTGACCGTCAGGGGACGCAGCCGGGTGCCTTTGCCACCGACCAGGAGAATCGCTTCGGTCACCTGTCGTCTCTGCTTCCTGTTCGGGTCCGGTCTTCGTCACCGGGGTCGGCGTTCGTTCGGCCGTCCGTACGATATGACCGGTCAGTTTATGCAGATGGTTGAGTCCATGACCCCATCAGCGCCTTCCCTGGTACTTCGCCGATGCCGACCGGGCGGTGCCGAGCTTGTTGTAGAGACGCCCGCCCGGGCACTCGGTCGCGAAGCCGTCGCGGTGCCCTGCGATCACATGGAACTTGACCTTCTTGCCTTTCTTGTAGAGGTTTCCGCCGCCTGAGGTGAGATACGTCGTTCCATTCGGATTCACCCCGTACAGCCCCAACTTCCACGCGGTCAGCCGTGCGATGGCGGACACGGCTGCGGCCGGTGGAGTGGTGCTGCCGTAGGTGCCGAGGACGGCGATGCCCATGCTGTTGGTGTTGAAGCCGAGGGTGTGCGCGCCCATGACCGCCTTGCCGACGCCGCCGGCGCGGCCCTCGTAGATGTTTCCGCACTTGTCGACGGCGAAGTTGTAGCCGAAGTCCCGCCAGCCGAGGCTCTTCACGTGGTAGCGGTAGATGCTGCGCAGCACGGCGGGGGCCTGGCGGCAGCTGTAGTTGTTGCCGGTGGCGCTGTGGTGGACGAAGGCCGCCTTGACCGTCTTGGTGTAGACGAAGCCGCGCTCGCGCATCCCCTCGTCGGCGCCCCAGCCCTTGCGGGTGATGATCTTCGGGCGCGGACCGATGTACGGCGCCTTCGCGAAGGATCGGGTTCTGCCGACCGGGAGGGTGGCGAGGGTCTGGGCGCGGGTGAGGGCCGGGAGGACGGTGCCGTCGCCGGGGGCGAGGGCGGGGGCTTCGTCCGCGAGGGCGAGGCCGTCCCGGGTCGCCGTTGACCCGGCGGCCGCCGCCATGGCGTCCGCGGACTCCATCGCGTCGTACGCACCGGCCGCCCGCTCCGTGTCCGGGCCCGGGTCCACCAGTTCCAGGCGCAGGCCCGCGGGAAGGGTGCGCGTCGCCCGGTACTCCGGGTGTACGCGGATCTCGACGCCGTCCGAGTCGCCGACCCACAGCGGGGCGGTCGAGCCGCGGCGGGCGCCGGAGCGGCCCTCGGCGGTGTTCGGGTCGGCGCCGTGCTCCTCGTTGTGCGTCTCCACGTCCTGCCACTGCGACCAGGCACCGTCCGCGGAGGCCCGGGTGCGGACCTGCACGCTGCCGTGCAGCGGGACCCGGGCGTCGTCCCACACCACGCCCACGAGCGAGAACGGCCGGACCTCACGCCGGGTCAGCCCCCGTTCGGTGGGAGAGGCGAAGACGGAGCCACGGCCGCGCGGGGCGCCGTCGGGGGCGAGGGGTTCGAGCGGGAGCGACTGGGTGGAGCCGGCGAGATCGGGGCTCGCGGGGGCCGCGCTCTTTGCCGCGGGGGCTACCGCGGGGGCTGCCGCGGGAGTTGCCGCCGGCCTGGCGCCGGCCGGGTTCGCGGTCGCCAGGGAGAGCGGCAGGGCGAGGGCCGCCGCGCAGCTGACGGCGATCGAGGAGGCGAGGTAGGCACGCATGGAGCGATCGTCCGTACCGCGCCCGGGTTCCGCCCGTCGGGAATCCGCACGGAAACTGACGGTCCGTCGGGCCGACCGGTGGACGGGGGTCACCGTTACGGCGGACCCGCCGCGCCCCCACGCGTACCCTTGCCCGCGTGAACGCCAGCGACCGCACCCCCGCCGACCTGCTGCGATCCGCGCTCGCCGCGGACCCGGCCCGCCCCTTGGTCACTTTCTACGACGACGCCACCGGTGAACGCGTGGAATTGTCGGTGGCCACATTCGCCAATTGGGTGGCCAAGACCGCCAACCTCCTCCAGGGCGAACTGTCCGCCTCCCCCGGCGACCGGCTCGCGCTGCTGCTGCCCGCGCACTGGCAGACGGCGGTGTGGCTGCTCGCCTGCGCGTCCGTCGGCGTGACGGCGGAGCTGGGCGGGGATCCGGCCGACGCGGACTACGTGGTCGCCGGGCCCGACTCCCTGGAGGCCGGCCTCGCCTGTTCGGGGGACCGCGTCGCGCTCTCCCTCGCGCCGCTGGGCCGCCGCTTCCCGACCCCGCCCGCGGGCTACGCCGACTACGCCGTCGAGGTGCCCGGCCAGGGCGACCGCTTCGCCCCGTTCGTCCCGGTCGACCCGGACGCCCCGGCCCTCGTCGTCGACGGTACGGAACTGACGGCGTCCCAGCTCGTCGGCCGCGCCCGCCGGGACGCGGTGGAACTGGGCCTCGGGCCGGCCTCCCGGGTGCTGTCGGGGCAGTCGTACGACACCTGGGCGGGCGTCTCGGCCGGGCTGTACGCGCCGCTGGTGGCGGGTGGGTCGATGGTGCTGTGCCGGCATGTGGAGCGGCTGGGGGCGGAGGGGTTGGCGAAGCGGGTGGAAAGCGAGCGGGTGACGCTCACGCTGGCCCTCTGAGCGTCGCCGCCCGGGCGGGGCCTCCCTCGTCGCGGGCGTTCCGCCCACGCCCGTGCGGCCCCTGACGCCTGGCGCGCTTGGCGGCGCCTCCGCCCCTTGCGCCTGGCCCGCACCACGACCGCGGCGCCCGCCCGTGCGGGCCTCCGCCTGGCCCCCACCACACCCCGTGTGGGCAATCGTCCCGCAGGGCGGGACGGGTGGGCACACGGGACGGCGCCCACGCGGGCGCCTCCGCCCCCTGTGCCTGGGCCCGCACCACGACCGCGTCGCCGTCGTGCCGGGCGTCAACGCGCGAGGGGCCTAGGCCCGGCAAGGGGCGTCGTTCCGTTGTGCCCACCCGTTCCGCCTGGGGGTCCCCCCGGACGAAGTCTGGGGGAGGAACGCATGCCCACAACGGGGTGCACAAGGGCGCCGTCGCGCAGGCGGCAGTGGGCCGGTGGGGCGTAGGTCGCACACCCGCGGCGTCGGCCCGTCACTCGTCCGGCTCATCGGCCCGCGCCCCCGCGCCCCCGGCGGGTCATGATCGGCAGGGGGTCATGACGCCTTCCGAGATGCCATCGAGGACGGACCAGACGTGACGGACAGCGCAGACACGCCCGGTGGAGCCAAGCGCAAGCGGCACTGGTTGCGCTGGGCGGCGCTGGCTGCCGCGGTCGTGGTCCTCGTGGCGGCCGGGGTCGGGTGGTGGGCGTACCGGAAGCTCGACGCGAACATCACCACGGACACGACGGCGGAGGCGGAGCTGCGGAAGTACGAGAGTCAGCGGCCGTCGCCGGTGGTGAGCTCCGCGCGGAACATCCTGATGATCGGCTCGGACACCCGTAGCGGCCCCGGGAACAGCGCGTACGGCCGGAGCTCGGGCACGCAGCGCTCGGACACCACGATCCTGCTGCACATCTCCGCCAACGGGGCCGGCGCGACGGCCGTGTCGATCCCGCGCGACCTCATGGTGCGGATCCCCAGCTGCACGAAGCCGGACAAGAGCATGACGAAGGAGCAGTTCGCGCAGTTCAACTGGGCCTTCGAGTTCGGCGGCGCCGCCTGCACCATCCGCACCCTGGAGAAGATGACCGGCATCCGGATCGACCACCACATGGTGATCGACTTCCGGGGCTTCAAGAAGATGGTCGACGCGGTCGACGGGGTGCAGATCTGCCTCAAGGAGCCGATCGACGACAAGGACGCCCACCTGAAGCTGCCGGCCGGCCGCCAGACGCTCCACGGCGAGCAGGCGCTCGGCTTCGTACGGGCGCGCAAGTCGCTCGGGAACGGCAGCGACACCGAGCGCATGGACCGCCAGCAGCAGTTCCTCGGCGCCCTGGTCAACAAGGTCCAGAGCGACGGCGTGCTGCTGAATCCGACCAGGCTCTATCCGGTCCTGGACGCGGCCACGAAGTCGATCACCACCGATCCGGGGCTCGCCTCGCTCCGCGATCTGTACGACCTGGCGCGTTCCATGCGGGCCGTCCCGACCGACAAGGTGCAGTTCCTGACGGTGCCGCGGCGGCCGTACACGTACAACGCGAACCGGGACGAACTGGTGCAGCCCGCCGCCGACCAGCTGTTCGCCCGGCTGCGCGCCGACCAGCCCGTGGCCGTGCACTCGGGCGACAAGGCGGAGCCGGACGGGAGCGGGGACGGGCCCGACGCCTCGGCGACGCCGTCCTTCGCCGGGCGGAACGCGGCCGAAGGAACGTGCCCCTGACGAGTGCCGTCGAGGCACTCCCCCACCGCCCCCTCACCCCACCCCCCGCCCTGGCCGTTTCTGTGCGTTTCGTAAAGCCAGACCCAAGGCGAGGGCGCCCCTGGATGAGGTTTGAGCGAATTGCCCAGTTGTAAGAGGCGTGGAATTTGTCACGGGCGTCGCCCCACGCTGAACTGGGCGGATAGTGTGACGCGATCCGGTGCTGCCGACCGCGTGGTCGCGCACTCGAAGGACCGAACGACCGAGCGCTTGAGGGGGAGGCGCCTCGGGCGGTACCGACGGAGGACTCAAGGAACCGTGGACGCGCACAGCCGTGGACGGGCGGACGAGATCGACCCCGCCGACCAGTGGGTCTTCAACCCGCAGACCGGTAATTACGAACTGCGACTGGACCGCTCCGCAGGGCAGCGGCCGCAGCGGCCCGCCGCCCCGTCCCAGCCGCGCCCCCGCGCCCCGCGGGACGCCGCCACCCCTCCGGGGCAGAGAACGCGCTCGTACGACCGCGCCCCCGAGGCCGCGCCGCCGGTGCCCGGGCAGCGCCGGCGCCGGGCCGCCGAGCCCGCCGACCGGCAGCCGCCCGTCGCGGGCCGCCGCAAGCGCCGGCCGGAGAAGTCGCGCAAGAAGAAGGTCCTGATGTGGACCGGCGGCACCATGGCCTTCGTCGTCGTGGCGGGCGCCGCCGGCGCGTACGCGCTCTACAAGCACTTCGACGGCAACATCAACACCATCGAGGTGGCCGGCGGCACCGAGGGCTTCCAGGAGGGCCAGCCCTTCAACATCCTGGTCATCGGCACCGACAAGCGCACCGGCGCGGGCAACGAGGGCTACGGCGACAAGGGCAGCGTCGGCCACGCCGACACCAACATCCTCTTCCACGTCTCCAAGGACCGGACGAACGCCACCGCGGTGTCCATCCCCCGCGACCTGGTCACCGACATCCCCGAGTGCGAGACCAAACAGCCCGACGGGACCGTCAGGAAGATCCCGGGCACGAACCACGCGCGTTTCAACACGAGCCTCGGCCAGGACGGCCGCGACCCCGGCTGCACCATGCGCACGGTCAAGGAGCTCACCGGGCTGACCGTCGACCACTTCATGATGGCCGACTTCAACGCCGTCAAGGAGATGACGACCGCCGTCGGCGGCGTGAAGGTGTGCCTGGCCCATCCGGTGAACGACTCCAAGTCGCACCTCAAGCTGCCGGCCGGCGAGTCGACCATCCAGGGCGAGCAGGCCCTCGCCTTCGTACGGACCCGGCACAGCTTCGGCGACGAGAGCGACCTGTCCCGGATCAAGACCCAGCAGCAGTTCCTCAGCTCGATGATCCGTCAGATGAAGTCGGACGACACGCTCACGTCGCCGACCAAGCTGTACGACCTCGCCGACGCCGCCACCAAGGCGCTCACCGTCGACACCGGGATAGGGAGCATCTCCAAGCTCAAGGCCCTCGCGGGCGAGCTGACGGACATCGACACCAAGAACATCACGTTCACCACGCTGCCGGTCATCGACAACCCGGACGAGCCGCCGAACCGGAGGGCGACGGTCGTCCCCGACCCGGTGAAGGCGCCGCGGCTGTTCGAGATGCTGCAGTCCGACACCTCGCTCAGCGAGGTGAAGAAGAAGGAACAGGACGCCAAGAACGCCCAGGCCCAGGCCCAGGCGAAGCTCCTGGAGGGCCCGCGCTCCACCGCCCGCCAGGTCCGCGTCGACGTCTACAACGGCAGCGGCAAGACGGGCGCGGCCCAGAAGACGATCGACTGGCTGCAGAACGAGCACGGCGTGACGCGGTCGACCAACAAGAGCAACGCCCCCGAGCAGGCGGCGACGACCACGCTCACGTACGCACCGAACCAGGCCGACCAGGCCCGCGAGCTCGCGGATCTGATGGGCCTGCCCGCCTCGGCTCTCAAGCCGGGCACGCAGGACGCCGGGGAGCGCGAGCCGATGACGCTCGTCCTCGGCGCCGACTTCAAGGGCGCGGGGGTGCCCCTCACCGGTCCGGCGAAGGCGCCGGAGGGTGCGCAGACGGCAGACAAGCAGGTGTGCGCGAAGTGACCCGGAACCGACCGGACCCGTCCGGTCGTCCGGCCTAGAGCCGCACCTGAGTGACGAGGAGACCTGGGGTGGGACAGAGCAGTGTGCGTCGGGAGGGGGCGCGGGAACGCGTTCCGCGCACCCGCGAGTTGGGCTGGGACGAGAGTCTCTACGAGGACGGGGCGGGCGACGCCGGTCCGGGCCAGGGCCCGGGCGGCGGCGTGCCCCGCGCCCGGCGCGCCGGG
>NZ_JBSGIW010000094.1:0-31199 GCF_053605265.1 Streptomyces sp. NPDC003943
GGGCCGGGCCCCCCCCCCGCCCCGGCCCCCCCCCACCCGGGACCCGCCGTCACACCCCCGCGGCTCTACCACCACCGCGGGCCCCCCCGGGGGCGCCGAGACGACGGTCTGCGTCCAGACCACCGACACGTCCCCGTACAGCGGGTCCTCGCTGTCGATCACCAGCATCAGCCGGTGCCCCTCGGGGATGTCGTACGCGGCGGCCTGCAGCTCCCAGGAGACCGCGCGGTCCTCACCCGGCGTCAGACCCTCGACGTTCAGCGGCTCGTGGGTGATGATCCGGGCCGTGTCGTCCTCGGCGACGTCGAAGAGATGGGCGACGAGGGTGGCCGACCGGGCCGTGGAGCGCACGCTCAGGCCGATCCTCGGGATGCCGCGCACGCGGCGGGCGGCGGTGCTCCCGGGCGGTCCGGCGAGCGGGCCGGTCGTCCAGACCAGGGCGTGGGTGCGGTCGATCTTCTGCGTGTCGTAGACCCTGGGATTGCCGGCCCACTCCTCGCGCCCGGTCTCCAGCATCCTGGTCATGGCGGTGGCCTCGGTGTCGACGCCGGCGACGAAGGGACGCTCCCAGCTCTCCGCCCGGGCGCCTTCCGCCCCGTCCGCGGGGACGAGGACGCCGTCGGCCCCGCCCGCGCCGCCGCCCGTCAGGACGAGCCGCTCGACACCGGTGGTGACCGAGGCCCAGTCCGCGCGGTTCTCGCGCAGGGCCGGCTCGACGATCTCGTACTCGCCGGTCGGCCGCCCGGTCTCGGGGTCGCGCAGCGGGACCGTCCGGTACGTGAACATGACCTGGCTGCTGACCGGCGACCACTCCTCCACGCCGTTCCGCTCGCCCTTGAGGTGGTGGTCGAGCCAGGCGTAGGCCTCCTGCACCGGGATGTTGACGTCCCCGGGCTTGACGGGCGGGGCGAGCAGTCCGCGGCCCTCGGGGACGGCGTGGTCGCCGATCCACATGTTGAGCCGCTTGGGCACGGTCAGCGCCTCGAAGGTCTCCAGAACCTGGTTGGCCGCGAACAGGCTCTCGTGCCAGGTGTTCGAGAAGAAGGTGGGTGTCCCGTTCTCGTTGGTCTGGGCGAGGTACGAGTGCGGGGCTCGGCGGGTCCCCCACTCGACCACGGCCGCCATGTCCGTGCCCGCCTGGAAGTGGGCGAGGATCTCCCGGGTCTCCTCGTCGAACCGCTCCTCGACCGAGGTGCCGCCGGTGAGCCGCAGGAGCGCCCGGACGGCCGCCAGGTGGCGGACCCCGTTCGCGTACAGGCAGGTGGCGAGGTTGCCCCAGGTGGAGAGCGCCGCGACGGCCTGGACCCGGTCGTCGTGGGCAGCCACGAGCTGGCTGATGCCGGAGCCGTACGACTCGCCGAGGAAACCGACGGTGCTGGGCCCGAAGGTGTCCACGGCGTAGTCGATGACGGCGGAGCCGTCCGCCCAGTCCTTCGGTCCGGCGACGTCGATGCGGCCGGGCGAGGTGGACGGCAGGCCCGTGGTGCCGAGGCCGCGGGGTGTGTAGGCGACGACGTGGTAGCCCCTGGCGGCCAGGGTGAGGTACGCGTACATGAAGAGCGCCCAGCCCAGCGGCTGCCAGCCGGCCGGCATGACGACCAGCGGGTGCGGGCCGGGGCCGAGCTGCCGCAGGGTGAAGGCGGAGAGGCTGACGTCCTCGTCGTGGGTCCGGATGCGCGGGAAGCCGGGCGCGGCGAACCGGCGCACCTGGGCGACGAGCTCGGCGAGTTCGGCGGGCAGCAGCTCGGCCCGGGACTCGTCCTCCAGGGCGGCGGCCAGCGTCTGGCCGAGCCGGACGGCTTCGGGATCGAGCGTGCCGTCGGCGGCCCACATGCCGCGCGCGGCGACCCGGGCGAGGTCGGCCTCGGAGACGGCTTCCCCGACGAGCGAGCTGAAAGAGCTGGAGGATCTGGAGGTGTTGTGGATGTTGTACTCGGGCACGTGCACCCGTTCCTCTCATCCGGTCCGGCGGGTTCCGCAAGGGTGTCCCATGCAGGGACAGAGCCACCAGAGAGCGCGGGAAGGGCGCATGAGACACCGGACCGGGGCAACAGCGACACCGGTTGCCCGGTTTCCCACGTTTGGAACGGGTCAGGCCCGTTACGGCAGGGCGGCGGGCGCGGCCGGCCCGGCGACGGCGGCCGGTTCCGGAGGGCGTACGACGAGGAGCGCGGCCACGTCGTCGTCGAGCCCGCCGGCGCCGTACACGGTGAGGTCGTGGTGGAGCAGCGGGAGCACCCGGTCGCCGGGCTCGTCGGTCCAGCGGCGCAGCCGTTCTTCCAGGGGGTAGAAGTCGCCGGCCCGGTCGCGGGTCTCGCTCACTCCGTCGGTGAAGAGCAGCAGCCGGTCCCCGGGCAGGAACGGGACCTCCTCGACGTGGTGCCGGGAGGCGCACAGTCCGGCGAGGTTGAGCGGCAGCGAGGGGTCGGTGAGGGGGACGGTCCGGATCTGGCCGTCGTGCTGGCGCAGCGGGGCGGGGTGGCCGCAGCTGAGGAGCCGGGCGACGTCCCCGTCGTCGGGGAGTTCGAGGAGGAGGACGGTGGCGAAGCGTTCGGCGGCGTCGGAGTCGGGGTCCCAGGCGCCGTAGCGGGCGAGGCCCTCCTCCAGGCGGTCGGCGAGGGTGGCGAGATCCGGGGCGTCGGTGACGGCGGCGCGGTAGGCGCCGAGCAGCACCGAGGCCGTCTCGACGGCCCCGAGGCCCTTGCCCTGGACGTCGCCGAGCATGACGCGGACGCCGCCCGGGACCCGTACGGCCTCGTAGAAGTCGCCGCCGATCCGGGCCTTGGCCGCGGCGGCGACGTAGAGCAGGTGCAGCTCCACGCCGCCGAGCCGGGGCGCGAGCGGGCGCAGCACCACCCGCTGGACCACCTCGGCGACGGCCATCACGTCGCGCAGGTCGCGCTCGTAGTTGCTGCGGGCCTGGCTGACCCAGACGGCGGCGACGGTGACGGCGGCCAGGACGAGTTCGGCGCTGACGGTCTCGGCGACGGGGTCGTCCTGCGCCACGGCCAGCACGAGGCGCAGCACCATCGAGAGGAGGCCGATGGCGAGGGTGCCGCGCACGCTCCAGGTGATGGCGGCGAGGGCCGGGCCAATCACCAGGAGCCGGTCGAAGTGCTGCCCCTGCGAGGTGATGAGGTCGGCCACCGCGACGAGGGCGAGGGCCAGGAAGGGCAGCGCGAGACCGAGGTTGAACTGGGTGCGCGCCCCCGCCGGGGAGGGGACGCGGTGACCACCTGTGGGCATTTCGTGATCATACGTTTGGAGGTGGGGCAGAACCGGACGTTACGGCCCTGCTGGCGTGTCCGGCCTCTCCGGCGCGGCCCGGCAGCCACAGGCAGGCGGGGACGGCGAGCGCGGCGACGACGGCGAGCGAAACGAGCGCGGCCTGGGCGCCGGAGCCGAGCAGCAGGCTCGCGAGGGCGACGCCGAGGACGGGCCCGGTGTTCATCGCGGTCTGCTGGAGCCCGCCGGCGACCCCGGCGCTCCCCTCTTCGGCCCGGTGCACGACGACGGACGTCGCCGTCACCATCACCGCGCCGAAGCCCGCCCCGATCAGCGCGGCGCAGCCGCCGGTCGCGAGCGCGGAGCCGGTGTCGGCGGCCCGTCCGAGCAGGGCGACGCCGGCCGCGAGCAGCACGGCCCCTCCGCCCGCGACGCGCCGCGCTCCGTACCGCTTCTTCAGCATCGCGCTCAGCGGCGCCCCCGCCACGACGAGCAGCGCCAGTGGCATCATCCGTGCGGCCGTGGGCAGCGGCCCGAGCTCCAGCGTGTCCTGGAGGAGGTACGTCGTCGTGAACAGCGTCCCGGACAGGGCCGCCGACGCCGCGAGCAGCGCCCCGAGCCCCGCGGCGACGGGCCCGCGCCGCAGCATGCCCGGAGGCACCAACGGGTGCTCGGCGCGCGCCTCGTGCCGTACGAAGGCGAGCGCGGCCGCCGTGGCGACGGCGAGCGCGAGCGCGGTGCCGGCGGCGTCCGCCGGGCCGGAGCCGTGCGCGAGTCCCTGGACGAGGCAGGCGAGGGCGAGCCCGAGCAGACAGGCTCCGGGCAGGTCGAGGGTGCCCGTGCGGCCGGGGCCGGTGGCCCGGCGCGGCTCGGGCACGGCCAGGGCGAGCAGAGCGACCGCCAGCGTGGGCGGCACTCCGAGCAGGAAGACCGAGCGCCAGCCGTACGCGTCGACGAGCGCGCCGCCGATCAGCGGACCGGCGGCCGCGGCGAGGCCGATGGCGCTGGTGCGCACGGCGATCGGCATGCCGAGACGGTCGGGCGGGAAGACGGCCCGGAGCATGCCGAGCGTGGCGGGCTGGAGCAGGGCGCCGAAGACGCCCTGGAGCACGCGCAGCGCGATCACGGAGCGGATGCCGGGCGCGAGGGCGATGGCGGCGGAGGTGAGGGCGAAGCCGAGACAGCCGAGGGCGAAGAGGCGGCGGTGACCGTACCGGTCGCCGAGGCGCCCGGCGAAGACGAGCAGGGCGGCGACGGCGACGAGGTAGCCGGTGCTGGTCCACTGCACCTGTGCGGTGTCCGCGCCGAGGTCGTGCTGCAGGACGGGCTGGGCGATGGTGAGGACGGTGCCGTCGAGGGCGACGACGGCGGCGCCGACGACGCTGCAGGCGAGGGCGGCCCGGCGGTGGAGACGGCCGTGGATCACTGTGTCCCCACCTGGCCGAGGTGGGCGTCGAGCGCGGCGGTGAGCAGCGGTTCGACGTCGTCGCTGCCGGTCGCCAGGCGGAGGCTGCCCCAGCGCCACAGCTGGGCGATGCCGTGGAGGTTGGCCCAGAGCGCGCCGGCGGCGGTGGCGGGGTCGGCGGCGGCGCCGGGGCGGGCCCGGGCGACCAGCTCGGCGAGGTGCGCGAAGAGCGGCAGGCTCGTGTCGCGGAGCCCGAGCCGACCGCTCTCCAGAAGGTCGTGACGGAACATCAGCTCGTACATCCCGCTGCGCGTCCGCGCGAAGTCGAGGTAGACCCGGGCGAGGGCCTCGACGCGGGCCCGGGGCTCCGCCTCCGCGACCTCGGTCACCCGGGCGCCGAGCTCGCGGAAGCCCTCGCGGGCGATGGCGGACAGCAGGTCGAGGTGGGTCGGGAAGTGGCGGCGGGGGGCGCCGTGGGAGACGCCGGCGCGGCGCGCGATCTCGCGGAGGGAGAGGGCCTGGGCGCCCTCGGCGTCGACGAGTTCGACGCCGGTGCGGACCAGCCGGTCGCGCAGGCCGCCGGACTCACCCTCGGTCTCCCGAGCGGTTTCTTCGGTCATGGGACCTGTCTATCCGATCTTGGTAGACACTGTCTACCTCCGCCGCAGGCACGGTCCACCTCTGCCGTAGACGGTGTCTACGAAACGGGTGGAGCCCTCCGGTACACTGGTCGGCAGCGAAGGGGAGTAGCCCTGCGAACCGGTCGTCGACACACTGGAACCCCCGGGTTCCCGGTGACCGGGCCCATGCGACAGCGCGGGCGGGCGAGACCTTCGGCCAGGCAGTACGCCGCGTCCACGACCGTGTGGGCGTGGTTCGTCATGCCGGGCCGAGTGGTCCTCCCGTCGCCCTTCGAGGCGCCGTGCCGGGCCCGGGCCCGGTCCGAGCAGAGAGCCCCGGTATGCACCTCGACCCCTTGGCGATCATCACCGCCTTCGGGCTGATCTTCCTCGCCGAGCTTCCCGACAAGACGATGTTCGCGTCCCTCGCCATGGGCACGCGCATGCGTCCGCTGTACGTGTGGTTCGGCACCTCGACCGCGTTCGTCGTGCACGTGGCCATCGCCGTCGGCGCGGGCGGCCTGCTCGGCCTCCTCCCCGGCTGGAGCGTCAAGCTCGTCTCGGCCGCGATGTTCGCCTTCGGCGCGTTCGTGCTGCTGCGCGGCGGGGGCGACGACGAGAACGAGGAGGACGCGGGCGGCAGGACCGTGACCGGCTTCTGGCCCGTCTACTCCACCGCCTTCATGGCCGTCTTCATCAGCGAGTGGGGCGACCTCACCCAGATCACCACGGCCAACCTCGCCGCCACCAACGGCACCTGGTCGACCGCGATCGGCTCCGCCGCCGCCCTGATGACCGTCTCGGCGCTCGCGCTCGTCGCCGGCCGCTTCATCGCGAAGCGCGTCCCGCTGAAGACGGTGCAGCGCATCGGCGGTGTGTGCATGGCCGGACTCGCGCTCTGGTCGCTCGTGGAGGTCTTCAAGGGCTGACCCCGGCCCCTCGCCTCGCCCGGAGATGCCCGCGTGCCCCCGCACGCGGGCATCTCCGCGTTCCGGGAGCACGCCCGATCTCTTGCTGAAGGAGTGAATCACTGCTTCACTCCTTCCATGCCCTACCGCCGCACGCCCGCCGTCCAGGCCCGGCTGGACGACCGGCGCACCGCGATCGTCGAGGCCGGACTCGGGCTGCTCGCCGAGCACGGCTACGCCGGCTGCACGATGGCCGCCGTCGCCGCGCGGGCGGGCATCGCCACCGGGAGCGTGTACCGCCACTTCCCGAGCAAGGCCGAGCTGTCCGTCGAACTGTTCCGGACGGTCGTCGGCCGCGAGGTCGCCGCCGTCTCCGAGGCGGCCGCCCGGCCGGCGCACCGGACGGCCGCCGACCGGATCGTCGCGGTCATCGAGACCTTCGCGAGCCGCGCCCTGAAGGCGCCGCGGCTCGCGTACGCGCTGCTCGCCGAGCCGGTCGACCCGGCCGTCGACGCCGAGCGGCTGGTCTTCCGGCGCGCGTTCCGCGACGTCTTCGCCGAACGGATCGCCGCGGGCGTACGGGACGGCGAACTGCCGCCCCAGGACGCGCTGCTCACCGCCGCCGCGCTGGTCGGCGCGGGCGCGGAGGCGCTGACCGGCCCGCTGTCCGGCACCCTGACGGCAGGGGCCCCGAGCCCCGGCACCGTTCCCGCCCTGGTCACCTTCACCCTGCGAGCCCTGGGAGTCACCGATGCCGACCACGCATGAGGTCACCAACCAAGTTCCGCCGCTCTCCGGTTACGACGTCTCGGCCGACCCGGCCCTCCTGGAGTCGCTGCGCCGCGAGGGCGCCGGCTGGGCGGAGGACGAGGTGCGCGAGCTCGGCGTGCGGGCCGGCGGGGCCGAGGCCCAGGAATGGGGCCGCCTCGCCGAGCGCCACTCCCCCGTCCTGCACACCCACGACCGCTACGGGCACCGGGTCGACGAGGTCGAGTTCCACCCGTACTGGCACCAGCTGATGACCGTCGCCGTGGAGCACGGGCTGCACGGCGCGCCCTGGGCCGACACCCGGCCGGGCGCCCATGTGGCCCGCGCGGCGAAGGTGTTCGTGTGGGGCCAGGCCGACGCCGGGCACCTGTGCCCGGTCTCGATGACGTACGCGGCGGTGCCCGCGCTGCGCGCCGAGCCGGAGCTGGCCGCGGTGTACGAGCCGCTGCTGACCTCCCCGTACTACGACTTCGGGCTCCGGGTCCCCACCGGCAAGCGCGGGATCATCGCCGGCATGTCGATGACCGAGAAGCAGGGCGGCTCGGACGTGCGCGCCAACACCACGCGCGCGGTGCCGACGGGCGAGCCGGGCATGTACGCGCTGACCGGGCACAAGTGGTTCACGTCCGCGCCGATGTCGGACGTCTTCCTGACCCTGGCCCAGGCGCCCGGGGGGCTCTCCTGCTTCCTGGTGCCGCGGGTGCTGCCGGACGGCTCGCGCAACGCGGTCCGCTTCCAGCGCCTCAAGGACAAGCTGGGCAACCGCTCCAACGCCTCCAGCGAGATCGAGTACGAGGGCGCGCTGGGCCGGCTCGTCGGCGAGGAGGGCCGCGGGGTCGCCACCATCATCCGGATGGTGAACATGACCCGGCTCGACTGCGCGATCAGCTCCGCGTCCGGGATGCGCCTCGGCCTCGTCCAGGCCGTGCACCACGCCACCCACCGCAGCGCGTTCGGCGCCCGGCTCGTCGAGCAGCCGCTGATGACCAACGTGCTCGCGGACCTCGCGGTCGAGGCGGAGGCGGCCACGATCGCCGCGCTGCGCCTCGCGGGCGCCGTGGACCGGGCGACCGCCGGCGACGCCGAGGAGGACCAGCTGCGCCGCCTGGGCCTCGCCGTCACCAAGTACTGGGTGTGCAAGCGGGCGCCCGCGCACGCGGCCGAGGCCCTGGAGTGTCTGGGCGGCAACGGGTACGTCGAGGACTCGGGCCTGCCGCGCCTCTACCGCGAGTCCCCGCTCCCCTCCATCTGGGAGGGCTCGGGCAACGTGGCCGCCCTCGACGTGCTGCGCGCCATGGCGAAGCAGCCCGCCGCCGTGGAGGCCTTCTTCGCCGAGGTCGACCGCGCCGCCGGCGCCGACCGCCGCCTCGACGCGGCCGTCGCCCGCCTGCGCAAGGACCTCGCCGGCCTCGCCGACCCGGCCGCCCTCCAGTACCGCGCCCGCCGTCTGGTCGAACGCCTCGCCCTCGTCCTCCAGGGCTCCCTCCTGGTCCGGCACGGCCACCCGGCCGTCGCCGACGCCTTCTGCGCCTCGCGCCTGGACGGCGACTGGGGCATCGCCTTCGGCACCCTGCCGTCCGGCGTGGACACGGCCGCGATCATCGAGCGCGGGGCGCCTGGCTTCTCCGGCGCCTGACCGGGAACACCTCCGGGCGCGCCGTGCGAGGCTGGGCGCGGATGTCCATCCCCCGGGCGAGACGGAGGACTCGGTGAGCACGGAGACGGCGGACGACGAGGTCCGCGCGGAACTGGACCGGGCCGCGGAGAAGACGGCGCGGCAGGTGATCGCCTGGCGGCGGCACCTGCACCGCCACCCCGAGCTGTCCAACCGGGAGGAGAAGACGGCCGCGCTCGTCGCGGACCACCTCCGCTCGCTCGGTCTGGACGAGGTCCGCACCGGTATCGCCGGCCACGGCGTGGTCGGGGTGCTGCGGGGCGGCCGGCCGGGTCCGCGGACGGTCGCGCTGCGCGCGGACACCGACGCGCTGCCCGTGCGGGACCTGTGCGGGGAGGAGTTCGCGTCGCGGACGGTCGACGCCGACTACCCGGGCGGCCCGTTCCCGGTCTCGCACGCCTGCGGGCACGACTGCCACACGGCGATGCTGATGGGCGCGGCGAGCGTGCTCGCCGGGGTGCGCGACCGGCTGCCGGGGAGCGTCCTGTTCGTCTTCCAGCCGGCCGAGGAGGGCCCGCCGGTCACGGAGGACGGCGGGGCACGCGCGATGGTGGAGGCGGGCGCGTTCGCCGATCCGGTGCCGACGATGGTGTACGGGATGCATGTGACGCCGTATCCGAAGGGGTACGTGGGCTACCGGACCGGCAACCAGTACGCGGCCTCCACGCTCGTCCGGATCGTCGTGACCGGCCAGCAGGTGCACGGGTCGACGCCCTGGCAGGGCATCGACCCGATGCCGGCGGCCGGCGCGGTCCTCACCGGCATCGGGCAGCTGTACCGCCAGGTCTCCGCCTTCGACCCGATCACCGTGAGCATCGGTCACATCGAGGACGTCGGCCGCTTCAACATCATCGGCCAGACCGTCACCCTGTGGGGCACGGTCCGGTGCGCGGTGGAGTCCGACATGGCGGAGGTGCAGCGCCGGCTCACCACGCTCGCCGAGCACACCGCGGCCGCGTATCACGCCACCGCCGAGGTGGACTACCTCCAGGCGGTGCCGCCGGTGCACCACACGGCGGAGTGGGTGGCCGCGGGACTGCCGACCCTCCGCCGGGTGGTGGGCGAGGAGCGGGTCGTCGAGACGGGCGCGACGCTCGGCTACGACGACGTGTCCGAGTTCGTGAACCGCTTCGGCGGTCTGTACGTGATGCTCGGCGTCCAGGACGCCGAGCTGGACGCCGACGGCAGGCCGGTACCCGCCCCGGGCGGCCGCGGCCTGGTCACCAACCACAACCCGCACTTCTACGCGGACGACGACACGCTCGTCACCGGGGTGCGGCTGCACGCGCACGTGGCGTACGACCACCTCACGGGCGCCCTCACGACGGGGCGGACCACGTAGCCGGGGGATCGAGTGCGTTCACTCTTTCGTGAGTTCCGCGCTCACCCGATCGCGCGCGCGGCCACGTTGGATCACATGAACGTGGAAACGGATCGGGACAGCCGGGACAGGGGCGGGGACGACCGCGCGGTGCTCCTGGTGGCCGGGCTCGCGGACCTGGCGGCGAGCACGCTGGGTTCGGCCCTGGGGACGGTAAGGGGGCTGTTACGGCGCTCGGACACCTTCCAGCTGGTGGAGGACGCCGAGCGGGAGCTGACGGCGCGCGGACGGCTCGCCCTCGACCGGTACGCGACGGTGCCGCCGGCCCATCTGGAGGTGCTGGCCCAGCACGTCCTGGCCCGGCAGTCCCGGCAGTCCCGCGACGATGGCTGAGGCGCCCTGGGACCCGGCCGCCTTCAGGGCCCGGGTGGACGACGTGCTGCGCCGGTTCGTCGCCGAGGAGGCCGACTGTCTGACGGCCGTCGACACGGCGCTCGGTCCGGTGGCCGAGGAGCTGGAGGCGGCGGTCGCGTCCGGCAAGCGGCTGCGGGCGGCGTTCTGTTACTGGGGCTGGCGGGGCGGCGGACAGCCGGACAGCGACGCGCTGGTGCGGGCGGCGGCCTCCATGGAACTGGTGCACGCGGCCGCCGTCGTGCACGACGACCTGATCGACGGCAGTCCGCTGCGGCACGGCCGGCCCACCGCGCACCGGGCGCTGCGGGCCGCCGTACCGCACCATCCGCGGCCCGCCGCGGCCGCCCGGTCGCTCGCGATGCTGGTCGGGGACCTGCTGATGTCGCTGGCCGGGCAGTTGTTCGTGACGAGCGGGCTGCCCGCCGCGTATCTGAACCGGGCGCGGCCGCTGTGGGCGGCCCTGGCCCGCGAGCTGGTCGCCGGCGAGTGCCTGGAGATCCTGCACACGGGCGCGGCGCCGGACACGGCGGCCTCGCTGAAGGTGGTCCGCTACAAGACCGCCAAGTACACCGTCGAGCAGCCGCTGCTCATCGGCGGCGCTCTGGCCGGCGCGGCGCCGCGGCTAGGCGAGGGCTATTCGGCGTACGGGCTGCCGCTGGGCGAGGCGTTCCAGCTGCGGGACGACCTGCTCGGGCTGTTCGGCGACCCGGTCCGTACAGGCAAGGCCGCCGCCGACGACCTGCGCGGCCGACGGCCCACCGCGCTGCTCGCGGAGACCTGGCGGCTCGCCGACACCGCCCAGCGCGCCCGGCTCGACGCCCTCCTGGAGCGGGACGACGCCGACCCGGAGGACGTACGCGCGCTGATGCGCGCCCTGAAGGCCCCCGAGCGGGTCGAGCACATGATCGCGGGCCGGGTCGATGAGGCCCTGCGCGCGCTCGACGAGCTCGACGCCCCGCCCGCCACGCTCCGAGCCCTCGCCTCGCTCGCGCACTCGGCGTCGGCCCGGCAGTCCTGAGGCTCCGGCCCTGATGCCCCCCGTCCTGAGACGCCAGCCGGTGAGGCTTCGGCGCTGATGCCCCCGTCCTGACACGCCAGTCGTGAACGCCCCCACCCGAGCACCCCGCCCCCGGAGCCCCGAGGAGCCCCGCATGACCCCACCCACCCAGGCGTCCCTCGACGCGCTGCGCCAGGCCGGCGACGAGCTCGCCGACGCCACCGTCGCCACCCTCTTCGACCGCGGCGAGGTCGGCACCTTCAACACCCTGATGCGGTACGTGTCGACCGCCGGCAGCCCGCTGCCCGACGGGCTGCCCGACGTGGCCCGCGAATACCTGCACGTCACGAGCGCCGCGCCGGCGTGGGTGGACTGGGCCGAGATGGAGAAGGCGCGGCTCTTCTTCACCGACAACGACGTGCACATCACCACGGCGCTGTCCTTCGCCTCCATGCCCGCCTGCTACCTCGTCCCGCACGTGGCGAAGCTGCTCGCCACGACGCACGGCCTGAAGTACCCGTCCAAGCGCATGGCGGAGACCGGCCAGTTCACGCTCTACCTGATGCGGCCGGACGCCTTCGAGGCCGGCAGCCGCTTCGTGCCGGCCGCGCAGAAGGTCCGGCTGCTGCACGCCTCCATCCGCCACCACCTGCGGCGCGAGGACCGCTGGGACACGGCGGCGCTCGGCGTGCCGATCTGTCAGGAGGACATGATCGGCGGTCAGATGTTCTTCTCCATGCTGGTCCTCGACAGCCTGCACCGGCTGGGCATCCACATGTCCACGGAGGGCGCGGAGGCCTACTACTACGCCTGGCGGGTGGTCGGCGCCATGCTGGGCGTCGACCAGGAGGCCGTGCCGCAGAACCTCGACGAGGCCCGTGCCTTCCTCGACCTGTACATGCTCCGCCACATGGGGCCCTCGGACGACGGCGCACTGCTCACCCGGCAGCTCATCGAGCTGTACGAGGAGGTCGTACCCGGCACCTTCTTCGACCCGATCGTCTCCGCACTGATCCGCCATCTGGTCGGCGACACCTGCGCCGACTGGCTCGAGGTGCCCCGTACCCCGTGGGACACGGTCGTCAAGGCGGTGCCGCACCTGCTGGGCGTCCTGGAGACCGTGGAGGACCACTCCCCGCTCGGCTCCTGGCTCCTGGACCGGCTGGGCCATCTGACGACGGTCTTCGAGCTGTCGTCGCTCACCCGCGGCCGGGTGATGCACTACGCGATCCCGGAGCACCTGAAGAAGGACTACGGGGTGTCGACGTCGGTGAACCCGAAGCGCCGCTGGAGCCCGCCGCCGGCCGTCCTGGACATCCCCTAGGGAGTGCGGCGCCGCCACAGCGCGCCCACGTACACCCCGGCCAGGATCAGCGGGGTGCCGAGCAGCAGGGAGGCGGTGAGGGGTTCGCCGTCGAGCCAGGCGGAGAGGACGATCGTCACGACGGGGATGACGACGAAGACGTACGCGGCCCGGGACGCGTCCCAGCGCTGGACGACGAAGAGGTAGAGCCCGAAGGTGAGGACGGAGCCGCCGACGACGAGATAGGCGAGGGCCCACCAGGTGGCAGGGCGCCCGGGCAGCCGCCACGTGTCGCCGGCGGCGGCCGAACCGGCGAAGAGGAGGACGGAGGCGGCGGTCATGCCGACGGCGTTCATGACGACGGGGTGGATCCGCGGCAGCCGCCGGACGAGGACGGTGGCCTCGGCGAAACAGAACATGGCGCCGAGGACCGCCAGGAACGACAGCACGGGCACGGAGCCGCTGAGCGGGGCGCGGGAGATGACGGCGACCCCGGCGGCGGCGAGCAGCGTGCCGGCGGCCGCGGTGACGCGGAAGCGTTCGAGGCCCTGCGCGACGGCGAGCAGCAGGGTGGCGAGCGGGGTGAGGGCGAGGATCGTCTGGCCGAGCCCGGCGTGGACGTGGACGAGGGCGTAGTACGCGAGGGCGGCCGTGACACCGAAGTTCAGGATCCCGAAGAGCGCCGCCCCGGCGAGGGCCCTGCCCGGCGGGAAGGGCATCCGGCGCACGGCCATGATGCCGAGCAGGATCACGGATGCCGCGCCGAAGCGCAGGGCCGCGCCCCACAGGGGGTCGAGCTCCCGGTTGCTGAAGCGGACGCCGACGGCGTTGCCGCCCGCGAGTAAGGCGGCGGCGGCGAACGCGGCGAGCGTCAGCCGGTCCTCGCTGCGCTGCACCGGCTCACGGTAGCCCCGGCGGCACGGCTCCGGCGGGCGGGACACGCGCCGCGGTCTCCGCGAAGGCCCTGATCAGGGCGGTCTCGGCGGCGGTCGCCCAGACCAGGCCGTAGGTCAGGGGCGGGGC
Source organism: Streptomyces sp. NPDC003943 (assembly GCF_053605265.1). Classification (NCBI taxonomy): domain Bacteria; kingdom Bacillati; phylum Actinomycetota; class Actinomycetes; order Kitasatosporales; family Streptomycetaceae; genus Streptomyces; species Streptomyces sp. NPDC003943. The sequence goes on from NZ_JBSGIW010000094.1 coordinate 13,660, forward strand.
GTCGTGGAACGGCACGTAGGCGATGCCGGGGCGCGGGTGGTAGCGGGCGCCGCTCGCCGCGCCCGGGGAGACGCCGTGGCCGGCGCCGACGAGGGACAGCAGCTCCTCCCAGGTGGCGGCGGCCGGGCCGTGGGCGACGGGCGCGCCGGACGGGGTGCGGGTCGGATAGTGGGTGTCGCGCCAGGCGCGGGGCTGCCCGCGGCCGGTGGTGACGAGGGTCTGGCCGGCGAGGTCCTCCAGGCCGACGGAGGCGCGGGCGGCGAGCGGGTGGGCGGCCGGGACGAGGAGCACGCGGTCCTCGCGGACCAGGACGGGGCCGGTGGTGAGACCCGGGGTCGCGATGGGCAGGGTGGCGTACTGGACGTCGAGTTCACCGTCCTCGACGGGGCGGGTGCCGGCGTCGACGGGGACCTCGCGGAGGGTGAGCTCGCAGCCGGGGTGGCGGGCAAGGAAGGCGTCGGCGGCGGCGGTCAGCAGCTCCCCGCCCCACGGGGAGCCGAAGCCGATCCGCAGGGTGCCGAGCATGCCGCGGCCGGCGGCGGTGGCGCGTTCGAGGGCGGCGAGGATCAGGGCGTGGGCGGGGCGGAGTTCGTCGTGCAGGCGGCGGCCGACCGGGGTGAGGGCGACGCTGCGGCTGGTGCGGGCGAAGAGCGGGGTGCCGATCCGCCGTTCGAGCTTCTTGACGGTCTGGCTGATGCGGCCGGTGGAGACGCCGAGGCGTTCGGCGGTGCGCCCGAAGTGGAGTTCGTCGCCGAGGGTGAGGAACGTTTCGAGTTCGTGCCGTTCGAGCACCGGGCCGCCCCCAACCGTTTAGTTCTGCTCAACGCCGGTTGCATTCTTTCACCTTGATGGGCCTGTCCGGCCGGCGGGAGGCTGATGTCCATGCCCGCTCCTCCCTCTCCTCCCCTCGCCGCGTCCCGTCCCCCCGTCCTGATCCTCACCCTCGCCGGTGCCGTGACGGTGGCGAACATCTACTTCCCGCAGCCGCTGCTGGCGGCGATGGCCCGCGACCTCGCCGTCTCCGACCGGACCGCCGGTCTGGTGGCGACGGCCGCCCAGCTCGGCTACGCCCTGGGCATCCTGCTGCTCGTGCCGCTCGCCGACACCGCCCGGCTGCGCCGGCTCGTCCGGGCCCTGCTCGCCCTGACCAGCGCGGCGCTGCTGGTCGCGGCCGCGGCCCCGAACGTCCTCGTCCTCGCCGTCGCCACCCTGGCCCTGTCCACCACGACGGTGCTTCCGCAGATCCTGACCCCGGTCGCCGCGTCCCTCGCCGGCCCGGAGGGGCGCGGCCGGGTCGTCGGCGTCATCGGCCTGGGCCTCACGCTGGGTTCCACGCTGTCCCGTACGGTCTCGGGCGCGGTCTCCGACGCGAGCGGCAGCTGGCGGACGGCCTATGCGGTGGCCGCCGTGGCGACGGCTGGTCTGCTGTGGGCGCTGCCGCGCGCCCTGCCCCAACGGCTCGGCGGCCCGGACGCGCGCCCGGTCCCGTACGGCCGGATGCTCGCGGGGCTGCCGGGGCTGCTCGTCGCGCATCGCGCGCTGCGGGTGTCGGCGCTGCGCGGCGCGTGTGTGTTCGGCGCGTACAGCGTCTTCTGGGCGGCGCTCGTCTTCCATCTGGCCGCCCCTCCGCTGGGGTACGGCCCGGGGGCGGCCGGTCTGTTCGGGCTGCTCACCGTGCCGGCGGCGCTGGCGTCGGCGTACGCGGGGCCGCTGACCGACCGGTACGGAGCGGGCCCGACCGGGCTGGTGGCGCTCGGGTGTGTGGGGCTCGCCCTGGCGGTGGCGGGTCTGGCGCCGGATTCGCCGGTGGCGCTGGTGGCGGCCGCGGGCCTCGTGGTGCTGGGCACGAGCGCCTGTCAGGTCGCGAACCAGGCGCGGGTCCTGGGCCTCGGGCGGGCGGTGGCGGCCCGGGTGAACACGGTCTTCATGCTGGCCACCTTCGCGGGCGGCGCACTCGGCTCGCTGACCGCTGTCTGGCTGTACGAGGGGTACGGCTGGCCGGCGGCGCTCCTCGCGGCGGCGGGGTTCGTCGTGCTCGGGTTCACCGCGGGGGCGCGGCGGCCCCGACTTGCGGGACGCGCGGCAGGCGCAAGGCTGGGAGTACCGGTCCGCGCACGCCGCAGGGAGACACGATGCAGGAGCCCGCACCCTTCGACCTCACCGCCCTCGCCGACGAGCACCTGACGAAGGCGCGTGCCGACGCGCACGGCCGCAGCGCCCATCTGGTGGTGCACGACGGCGTGCTGCGGCAAAGTGTGATCGCCATGACGTCGGGCACGGCCCTGGACGAGCACAACGCGCCGCCCGCCGGCAGTCTCCAGGTCCTGCGCGGCCGGGTGCGGCTGACGGCGGCGGGCCGCTCCGAGGACCTGGCGGCCGGTCAGCTCCAGATGATCCCGAAGGAGCGGAACGGCCTCTACGCGCTCGACGACGCGGTGGTGCTGCTCACGGCGGTCAACGACTGACGCACCCGTCACGCCGCGTCGGCCGGCCGGCCGACGGATCTCACCGCTCCGGCGTCACGAGCACCAGCGGTGTGCCCGCGCAGGGCGTCAGGTGCAGGTCGCCGTGGCGCTGGACGGATTCCGGCCCGGCGTCCGGGGCGGCGGCGAGCACGGCGGCGAAGTCGGGGCCCTTGGTGAGGGAGCCGGCGAGATGCGCCGGGTCGGTGGAGGCGGCGACGCGGCCGCGGGCGTTGACCAGGCGGGCCGGGACGGGGAGTTCCTGGAGGACGGGCAGCACGGCCGCCTCGAAGTGGCGCAGGTAGACGTCGGCGGCGGCGACGCCGGCGAACCGTCCGTCGACCCGGACCGGCTCGGAGAGCGTCAGGCCGTACTCGTCGGAGCAGAGGTAGTCGACGTACGGCCCGGCGACGGCCCGCAGGCCGGTCTCGCGGGGCAGGGCGTACCAGTCCCAGTGGGTGTAGTCGGAGTACGCGGAGTGCTCGGGGTCCAGGTCGAGGAGCAGCGGCCGAACCGCGCCGTCGGGGCCGCGCTGCCACCATTCCAGCCAGGCCGGGACGTCGGCCAGGAGGCCGGGCGCGGCGACGAAACCGATGCCGGAGACGAGTTCGTGGCGGGCGAGCCGGTCGTGGAGGCCGGGCCGTAGGGCGGCGAGGCCGGCCGATACCGGTGCCGTGCCGTCGGTGGCCGGGGCGGCGAGCAGCGCGGCGGTGTCCTCGCGGGTGGCGGCGACGGCGGCGAAGACGCCGTCGAGGGTCTCGCGCACGCGGGTCGACACGGCGTCGGCGAGGGCGCGGTACGAGCCGGGGCCGGCGCCGGGCGCTTCGGCTTCGCGGAGAGCGCCCGTCCCCGATGTCCCGCCGGCGGAGCAGGCCGCCGACGGAGCCGTCGCCCGCGCATCACCTCTTCCCGTCTCCCCCGTGCCCGTCGCCTCGGTCGCGGCTGCCGTGCCGTGGGCGAGCGCGGGGGGTGTGGACATCGGGTCCTCCTACGGACGCGGCCCGGGGGCGCGGGTGGGGGGTTCGAGGCGCAGGGCGATCAGGCGGGCCACGGAGTCGCGCACGCACTGTTCGGCCAGCGTTCTGGCCCGCTCGTCGGCCTCATCCTGCACGGCGGAGATCACGGAGCGGTGACGATCCGCCACGCATTCGAGATACGCGGTGTCGTCGAGGACGAGGACGAGCAGGGCGCCCAACTCGGTCTGGAGGGCGATCTCCTCGCGGGTGAGGCGCGCGGACTGGGCGGCGGCGGCGAGTTCGACGTGGAAGCGGCCGTAGAGCCGGCTGCGGGCGGCGGGTTCCTCGGCGCGGGCGAGTTCGTCGACGGTGCGGGTGAGCGGGCGCAGGTCGCCGGGCTGGGTGCGCTGCGCGGCGAGCAGCGCGGCGGCGCCGGACACGGCGGCCCAGTGGTCGCCGAGGTCGCGCAGCTCCTCGGTGGACCAGTCGGCGAGGCGGGCGCGCAGCCGGTCCTCGGGCGGGCCCTCGGGGAGCGTGACGAAGCTGCCGCCGCCCCGGCCGCGGCGGGTGGTGACGAGGCCCTGCTGCCGCAGGGCCATGAGGGCCTCGCGCAGGGTCACGGTGGAGACGCCGAGCTGGGCGGCGAGTTCGGCCTCGCCGGGCAGCTGCTCGCCGTCGGCGAGGAGACCGAGCTCGATGGCGTCGCCGATCCGGCGGACCACGGTGTCGACCCGGGCCCGGGTGTCGACGGGGGTGAACACGGCTCGGCGCGCGCTTCCGTGCGCGCTCCCGCCCTGTCTGCCGCCTGGTTTCACGTTTATCACCTCGCGCGCTGACTAAGGCTTTACCTTAAAGGGGTCTTGAGATTTGAACTATGACTTCATATGTTTACGTCCACTCGTCAGAACGCGCCCCGCACCAGAAAGGTTCCCGCCCATGGAGGGAATGGCGATCCGGCTCTCGGGTCTCCGCAAGAGCTACGGCCGGACCGAGGCGGTGGCCGGGGTGGACCTGGAGATAGCCGACGGCGAGTTCTTCTCGATGCTCGGCCCCTCCGGCTCCGGCAAGACGACCGTGCTGCGGATGATCGCCGGCTTCGAGACGCCGAGCGGCGGCAGCGTCGAACTGGCCGGACAGGACGTCACGCGGCTCGCACCCTTCGAGCGGGACGTGCACACCGTCTTCCAGGACTACGCCCTCTTCCCGCACATGACGGTGGAACAGAACGTGGCCTACGGCCTGAAGGTGCGCGGGGTCCCGAAGGCCGAGCGCCTGGTCAGGGCCCGCGCCGCGCTCACGCAGGTGCGGCTCGAAGGGCTCGGCAGGCGCCGCCCGGGCGAGCTGTCCGGCGGCCAGCGCCAGCGCGTCGCGCTCGCCCGCGCCCTCGTCGGCCGCCCCCGCGTGCTGCTGCTCGACGAACCGCTCGGCGCGCTCGACCTCAAGCTGCGCGAGCAGATGCAGGTCGAGCTGAAGGCCATCCAGCGGCAGGTCGGGATCACCTTCGTGTTCGTCACCCACGACCAGGAGGAGGCCCTGACGATGAGCGACCGGATCGCCGTCTTCCACCAGGGCCGGATCGAGCAGGTCGGCACCCCCGCCGAGATCTACGAGCGCCCCGCTACGCCCTTCGTCGCCGGTTTCGTCGGCACCTCCAACCTGCTCAGCGGCGAGGCCGCGCGGACCGTGGTCGGCGCCGCCGGCACGTACAGCATCCGGCCGGAGAAGATCCGGGTCGTCAAGGACCCGGCCGCGCCCGCCGAGGACGGCCACGCCCATGCCGCGGGAACCGTCGCCGAGGTGGTCTACCTGGGCGACGCCACCCGTTTCCTCGTCGACCTGGACGCGGGCGGCCGGCTCACCGCCCTCCAGCAGAACCTGGAGACCTCCTCCGCCGACCTCGCCGCCTTCCGCGGCGCCCGGGTCGCCCTGCACTGGCACCCGCGCCACGCGGTCCCGGTCCCCGAAGCCCCGTAACGGCACGCCAGGCCCGTAAGGCCGGCAGAGCCAGGGCACGACACGGCACCGCCCGTCGCCCGCACCGCACCGCACCACCCTCATGTCCCTCACGCAACGGAGAAACACGTGCGCCTGCACCGCTCGCTCCTGACGGCCGCCGCCGTCTCCGGACTGCTGCTCGTCACCGCCTGCGGCTCCGCCGACCAGGCCGGTGCCGGGAAGTCCGGCGGCCTCAACCCGCCCGCCCTCAAGGCGCCCACCTCCCTCGGTGCCCCCGAGGGCCAGGTCAACCTGATCGCCTGGGCCGGCTATGTCGAGGACGGCTCCAACGACCCCAAGGTCGACTGGGTGACGCCCTTCGAGAAGCAGACCGGCTGCCAGGTCAACGCCAAGACGGCCGCCACCTCCGACGAGATGGTGGCGCTGATGAAGACCGGCGAGTACGACGCGGTCTCCGCCTCCGGCGACGCCTCGCTGCGGCTGATCGCGTCCGGCGACGCGGCGCCCGTCAACACCTCGCTCGTCCCCAACTACAAGGACGTCTTCGCCGGCCTGAAGAACCAGGGCTGGAACTCGGTCAAGGGCGTCGCCTACGGCATCCCGCACGGCCGGGGCGCCAACCTCCTCATGTACGACACCACCAAGGTGAAGCCCGCCCCGACGTCCTGGTCGGCCGTGTTCGACCAGGCGTCCGCGCACAGCGGCAAGGTCACCGCGTACGACTCCCCCATCTACATCGCCGACGCGGCCCTCTACCTCATGGCCACCAAGCCGGAACTCGGCATCAAGGACCCGTACGCCCTCGACCAGAAGCAGTTCGAGGCCGCCGTGGACCTGCTCAAGCAGCAGAACAAGCACGTCGGCGAGTACTGGAGCGACTATCTGAAGGAGATCTCCGCCTTCAAGAGCGGCGACTCCGTCGTCGGCACCAGCTGGCAGGTCATCGCCAACCTGGCCAAGGCCGAGGGCGCCAAGGTCGACGCGGTGCTGCCGAAGGAGGGCGCCACCGGCTGGTCCGACACCTGGATGGTGTCCGCCAGGGCCAAGCACCCCAACTGCGCCTACAAGTGGCTCGACTGGATCGTCTCGCCCAAGGCCAACGCCCAGGTCGCCGAGTACTTCGGCGAGGCCCCGGCCAACGCCAGGTCCTGCGCCGAGACCGCCGACAAGAACCACTGCACGGTCTTCCACGCGAGCGACGAGGCGTACTGGAAGAACGTGCACTTCTGGACCACTCCCATCGAGCAGTGCCTCGACGGCCGCACCGACGTGAAGTGCGTGCCGTACGCCAAGTGGGTGCAGTCCTGGAACGAGATCAAGGGCTGACGACGGCGCATGACCACGCTCACCCCCTCGCCCGGGACCACCACCCGGGCCGCCGAGGCCGACCGAGCCGCCGGACCCGTCCGGCGGCTCGCCGGGGCCCTGCACCGGAGGCCCCGGATCCGGCTCGCCGCGCTGCTCACCGCGCCGCTGCTCTGGCTGGTGCTGGCCTATCTGGGCTCGCTCGCCGCGCTGTTCCTGTCCGCGTTCTGGACCACCGACTCCTTCACCTCCGAGGTGGTCCGGGTCTGGTCGGCGCAGAACTTCCAGGAGCTCGTCACCTCGCCCGTCTACCGGACGGTCGCCCTGCGCACGGGGGGCGTGGCCCTCACCGTGACCGTGCTGTGCGCGGTCATCGCCTTCCCGCTCGCCTTCTACACCGCCCGGGTGGCGAGCCCGCGCCGCCGGCCGCTGCTCGTGGTCGCGATCCTCACCCCGCTGTGGGCGAGCTACCTGGTCAAGGTGTACGCGTGGCGGCTGATCCTGTCCGAGGGCGGGCCGCTGGACTGGGTGCTGAAGCCGCTGGGCCTGCACGGGCCTGGGTACGGGCTGACCGCCACCGTCCTGGTCCTCACCTACCTCTGGCTGCCGTACATGATCCTGCCGCTGCACACGGCGCTCGAACAGCTCCCGGACAACCTGCTGAACGCCTCCGCGGACCTCGGCGCGCGTGCCGGGCGGACCTTCGTCTCGGTGGTGCTGCCCATGGTGTGGCCGGCGGTCGCGGCCGGGTCCGTCTTCACCTTCTCGCTCAGCCTCGGCGACTACATCACGGTGCAGATCGTCGGCGGCAAGACCCAGCTCATCGGCAACCTCGTCTACTCCAACGTCACCCTCAACCTGCCGATGGCCGCCGCGCTCGGCACCGTCCCGGTGGCCGTCATCGTCCTCTACCTGCTCGCGGTGCGGCGCACCGGCGCGCTGCGCAGCCTGTGACCCGGCGGACCAGTCGGACCCGTCCGCGGAAGGACCTCCCCCGATGAACCTCTCCCGTCCCGCGCGGATCGCGCTGCGCACCGCGGCGGCCCTCGGCTTCGCCGTCATCTACCTGCCGCTGCTGCTCGTGCTCCTCGGCTCGCTCAACCCGGACCGCTCGGCGAGCTGGCCGCCGCCCGGGCTCACGCTGAAGTGGTGGTCGGCCGCCTGGGCCAACGAGGGGGCGCGCGAGGCGCTGTGGACCTCGGTGCGGACGGGGCTCGCGGCGACGGCGGTGGCGCTCGCGCTCGGCACGCTGATCGCCTTCGCGGTGCAGCGGCACCGCTTCTTCGGGCGCGAGGCCGTGTCGTTCGCCGTCGTGCTGCCGATCGCCCTGCCCGGCATCGTCACCGGCATCGCCCTCAACTCGGCCTTCGGCACGGTCCTGAAGCCGCTGGGCGTGGGTCTCGGGCTCTTCACGGTGATCGTCGGGCACGCCACCTTCTGCATCGTGGTGGTCTTCAACAACGTGGTCGCGCGGCTGCGCCGGCTGCCCGGTTCGTACGAGGAGGCGGCCATGGACCTGGGCGCGCACACCTTCCGTACCTTCTGGGACGTCACCTTCCCGCTGCTGCGCTCGGCGCTGCTCGCGGGCGGACTGCTCGCCTTCGCGCTCTCCTTCGACGAGGTCGTGGTCACGACCTTCACGGCCGGTCCCGGGGTGCAGACCCTGCCGCTGTGGATCTTCGACAACATGACCCGGCCTCAGCAGGCCCCGGTGGTGAACGTGGTCGCCGCGCTGCTCGTGCTGCTGTCCGTGATCCCGATCTACGCGGCGCAGCGGCTGTCCTCGGACACGGCGGGCGGCGGCCGGGTCTGACACTCCTCGGACGAGGTCTCGCCGTCACGTCGCCGGCTAGCCCTTGTCCCATTCGAGGGTGACGCGGAGGTTGGCGGAGGTGCTGCCCTGGACGACCAGGGCGGTGAGCCTGCCGCTCTGCAGGCCGAGTTGGCAGCCGAACTCCACGGTGGCCCGGTCGGGCGCGGCCCGGTGCAGGGCGTCGCCGATCTGCTGGGCGAAGGAGGAGAGGGCGGCGGTGACACCGGAGAGGTCGGGGAGGCGGTCCTCGAACCGTCCCTCCAGGTCCCCGGTCCCGTCCGCCGCCGAACCGTCGCCTCCCGGACCGCCTTCTCCCGGACCGCCTCCTGCCGGACCGTCTCCTGCCGGACCGTCTGCTGCGCGCCCGATCGGTGCGGCCTCCACGTAGAGCATGCCGCCGTCGGCGAGTTCGACCCCGGTGATCTCCGTCATCGTCACTCCTGTTCGTCGTGCCGTCAGAGGGCGGGGCGCAGGCCGCCCTCGGGGCCGGCCGCGCCGTCGGCGGCGGGGCCGAAGGCGCTGCCCCGGAGCCAGGCGGGCCAGCTCAGGTTCCAGTCGCCGTAGCCGTTGTCGAACGGCGTCATCTGCTCGCCGTAGCCGTTGACGACCCGGACGGGGTCGCCCTCGCGCAGCGTGCCGAAGAGCCAGGCGGCGTCCTCGGTGCTCATGCCGGTGCAGCCGTGGCTGACGTCCTCGCTGCCCTGGGCGTCGAGCGACCAGGGCGCGGCGTGCAGGTACTCGCCGCTCCACGTCACCCGGGTGGCCCAGTGGACCTTGAGGTCGTAGAAGTCGCCGCTGCCCCGTGCGATGCCGATGGAGTCGCCGCGCATCCGGACGGTGGCCTCCTTGCCGAGGACGACCTTCACGCCGCCGCGGGTGCGGTAGCCCTCCTTGCCCGTGGTGACGGGGATGCTGCGGATCTCCTGGCCGTCGCGCAGCACGGTGAGGGTGTGCGCGGCGACGTCGGTGACGGCCTCGGTCCGGTCGCCGATGGTGAGGGTGAGCGGCGCCGAGGGACCGCCGTAGAGCCGCCCGATGACGGGGACGCCGTCGAGGGCGCTGGTGACGCGGACGGTGGCGTGGGCGGGCCAGTAGGCGCGCGGGCGGTAGTGCAGGGTGGTGGGCGAGACCCAGTACCAGGAGCCTTCGGCGTACGGCTCGGAGCTGACGTGCAGCGCGCGCTCGACGGTACGGCGGGCCACGGGATCGGTCGCGGGGACGGGGTGGCTCAGTTCGGCGGTGAGCGGCTGGCCGACTCCGTACGTGCCCGCGCCGGGGCCGAGTTCGGCGGTGAGCCGCTCGCCCTCGGGTGCGGCGGGGACGCGCAGGTCGAGCCGGGCGCGCCGGCGCTGCGGCCGGCCGTCGTCGCCCTCGACGGTGAGGCGGGCGGTGTAGCGGGTGTCGGCCGCGAGCGGGCCGGTGCTGGTCCAGCGGGTGCCGTCGGCGCTGACCGTACCGGCGATCCGGTGCCCCTGGTGGTCGGTGACGGTGACGTCGGCGAGCCGGCCGGCGGTGCGCAGGGCGAGGTCGAGGGGGCCGTCGGCGGCGCGGCTTCCGTGGGCGTCCAGAGTGAGGGTCCGGCCGTCGAGGACGGCGATGCGGCGGGGGGTGGCGCACATCCGGCCGGCGGCCGGGCAGCTGCCGAGGGAGACGACGACGGTGCCGGCGGGCGCGGTGTGGGCGCGGGCGGCCGGGGGCTGGGCGGCGTTGAGGGCGAGGACGGCGCCCGCGGCGAGGGACAGGGCGCCCCAGCCCGTGAGGTTCCTGCCTCGCGTGTGTGACGCCATGTCGGACACCGCCTCTTCTCGCCGGCCGGACCTGGTCTGACCGGTGCATCAAAGCGGATCGAGGAACGAAAAGATGATCAACCGACCGGGCGTGGCGTGCGAGAGCCCCGCGAGACGACTCGAAAGCACCAACGCGGACGGCGGCGCCGGGCCTGCGAGGAGGTGCCTTCAGCGCGGCACGTCGGGCAGTTCCTCGCCGGTCTCCAGCAGGGTCTTGAGGCTGGAGACGATCGCCGGCCAGCCCTCGCTGACAAGGGCGCGGATGGTGCCGTCGGCCTTCAGGTCGTCGTGGACGACGGTGAGCTTGACCATGTCGCCGGCCGGCTCGATGTCGTACGTCACCTTGGAACGTCCCTCCTCGACGAGGCGGGCGTAGATGTCCTCGCCGATGCCGACCGCCTGGGCCCATTCGGGGGTGAAGGTGTGCCAGGCGTACGAGAGGCGCCGGCCGGGATCGGCGGCGAGGACGACCTGTGCGGGGTCGGAGGTGGTCCGCCCGCCCTCCTCCCAGACCATGGGCGAACCGGGGATCCAGTCCGTCTCGAAGACCACGCCCCAGTAGCGCCGGGTGAAGGCCGGGTCGGTGAGGGCCTTCCACAGCTCGTCGGGGGTGGTGCGGATGTACGTCGTGTAGACGAACGCGCTGTTGTCCATGGTGTCTGTCTCGGTCTCGGTGGTTTCGGTATCGGGGTTCTCACTGCTGAGCTCACGGTCGCAGGGCCGCGGCCACGAGCCCCTCGATCTCCTCCCTCGTGTCCCTCGCGTTCCTCATGCCGGCCCCGCCGTCCGTGGTGCCCTCTCCGGCGACCACCCGGTCCAGGACCAGTCCGTCCACGCACGCGAGCAGGGTCAGGCTGCGCGCCTCGGGGTCCGTGACGCCCCGGGCCGCCAGGAAGTCCCGGACGGCCTGGCGGCCCGGATTCTCCCTCGGCACCAGGATGTCGCGCAGTTCTGGGTCTCGCACGCTCTCCAGGACGCAGGCGTAGCGGGCGAGTGAGCGGCGCCGCCCCTCGCCGCCGGTCCGGGCGGCGACCAGCGCGACCAGGCCCCGCACCAGCGCGGCCTCCGTCAGCGGCATGGGGGTGCGCTCGGCGGCGGTGTGCAGCTCGGCCTGGTCGAGCTCGACGAGCCGGCGGACGAGCGCGGTGAGCAGGGCCGAACGGGTGCGGAAGTACGCGGACGTCGTCCCCGCGGGCAGCCCGGCGGCGGCGTCGACGGCCCGGTGGGTCAGACCGCGCATACCGGCGTCGGCGAGGACGCCGAGCGCGGCGTCGGCCAGCAGGGTGCGGCGGGAGCCGGGCGCGGGCGGGGTGTCGGGCGGGGTCTCGGGAGGGGTCTCGGGCGACGTCATCACCCCCTCTTTCTACACCTGTAGAGGCCAGGGTCTATCCTTCTACAGATGTAGAAGTCCTGGAGCGGACGGACGAGGAGCACGGACATGGGACAGACCGCCGTTGTCGTGGGCGCCGGGATCGGTGGGCTCGCCGCCGCCGTCGGACTGCGGCAGATCGGGTGGGAGGTGACGGTCGTCGACCGCGCGCCGGTCCTCGCGGACGCCGGGGCCGGCATCTCGCTGGCCGCCAACGGGATCCGCGCGCTGGACGCCCTGGGCGTCGGCGCGGCGGTACGGGCCGCCGGGCGCGGCCAGTACACCGGCGGCACCCGCACCCCGCGCGGCTCCTGGCTGGCCCGGATGGACGGCGCGGCTCTCGAACGCGCCCTCGGCTCCCCCATCGTCGGCATCCCGCGCGCCGAGCTGCACCGGCTGCTGCGCGACGCGCTCACCCCCGGCACGCTGCGCACGGCGGTGACCGCCACGGTGGCGGCGGCGCAACCGGACGGGCTGCGCACGCGGGTGACGTTCGAGCCGGCGGGCGGCGGCGCGGGCGGGCCGGTGGGCGGTGCTGCGGCAGGCGCTACGAGCGGGTCGGTGGGCGCTGCTGCGGACGGTGCCGCGAGCGGGTCGGTGGAGGTGGTGGAGGCGGATCTGGTGGTCGCCGCCGACGGTATCGGCAGCCGGACGCGCACCGCTCTGTTCCCGGGCCATCCGGGTCCGGTGCACAGCGGCTCGACCGTGCTGCGCGCCATCACGGAGCGCCCGCTCGACCTCCGTACCGACTTCGAGATCACCTGGGGGCGCGGGGCCGAGTTCGGGCACATCGCGTTCGCCGACGGGCGCGCCGAGTGGCACGCGGTGCTCAACGCGCCCGCCGAAGTGCGCCATCCGGACCCGCTCGCCCTGCTGCGCCGGCGCTTCGCGGACTGGCACGAGCCGATCCCCGAGCTGCTCGCGGCCACCCGGCCCGAGGACGTCCTCCATCACGACATCGGCGAACTGGCCACTCCGCTGCCGTCGTACGTCTCCGGCCGCACGGTCCTGCTCGGCGACGCCGCCCACGCCATGACCCCCAACCTCGGCCAGGGCGCCTGCCAGGCCCTGGAGGACGCCGTCGTCCTGGCCGCCGAACTCCACGGGACGGGTGACGTGGACAGCGCGCTCGCCCGCTACGACGCCGCACGGCGCCCGCGCGCCACCGCAGTCGCGGCGGCCGCCCGGCAGGCCGGCCGGATGGGCCAGCAGCTCGCCCACCCGCTCGCCGTGCCGCTGCGCAACGCCCTCATGCGGTTGGCCCCGTCGGGCACGGCGGTGCGGATGATCCTGCGCCACGCGTCCTGGACCCCGCCCGTCACGCCCCTCACCAGGTCTTTCGCGGGTGAATAGGTGTGGACCGAAGTATTCAACAGGCTGCTAGTTTGTCCGGATGTCTCTCAAGCACGCGGTCCTGGCGGCTCTCCTGGAAGGAGAGGCGTCCGGGTACGACCTGGCCAAGCTCTTCGACGTGTCCGTGGCCAACTTCTGGGCGGCCACGCCGCAGCAGCTCTACCGGGAGCTGGACCGGCTCTCCGAGGCCGGTCTCATCACGGCCCGGGTGGTGCAGCAGGAACGGCGCCCCAACAAGCGCATGTTCACCCTCACCGACGCCGGGCACCAGGACCTGATCACCTACACCGCCCACACCCCGAAGCCGACCGCGGTCCGCGACGAGCTCATGGTGCAGGTCCAGGCGTGCGACGAGGGTGACGCGGCGGCGGTGCGCGAGCACGTACGAGAGCGCATGGAGGCGGCCCGGGCGAAGCTCGCGCGCTACGAACGGCTGCGGGAGCGGCTCCTGGACGGCCTCGACGAGGCCGCCTATCTGGCACGGACCGAGCGCGTCGGGCCGTATCTGACGCTGATGCGCGGCATGGCGTTCGAGGAGGAGAACCTGCGCTGGGGCGAGCGGGTGCTCGCCGTGCTCGCGGAACGTCAGGAGCGGCAGGAGAGCCGGGCGAGTCAGGAGCGGCGGCAGGTCGCGCACGGCTGAGGCCGCTCCTCCGGTTCGTCCGCCGGACGGGTGACGGACGGGACTACCGTGGGGTAACGTCCGGACTCATGAAGGTCGGTGACATCGTCGAGGACTTCACACTTCCGGATGAGACCGGGCAGCCCCGTTCCCTGTCCGGACTCCTGGCCGAAGGGCCGGTCGTCCTCTTCTTCTACCCCGCGGCACTCACCCCCGGCTGCACGGCCGAGGCGTGCCACTTCCGCGACCTCGCGGGCGAGTTCCGCGCGGCCGGCGCCCAGCCCGTCGGCATCAGCAGCGACGAGGTCGCCCGGCAGCAGGAGTTCGCCGACCGGCACTCGCTCGGCTATCCGCTGCTCTCCGACCCGAAGGGCGAGATCCGCGACCGGTTCGGGGTGACGCGCGGCTTCTCGCTCGCCCCGACGAAGCGGGTCACCTTCGTCATCGACGAGGACCGACGGGTGCTCGAAGTGGTCCGCAGCGAGCTGCGGATGAGTGCGCACGCGGACCGGGCGCTGGCGGCACTGCGCGCCCGCTAGCCGGCCACGACATGCGCGCTCCGCGGGGTTCGACAACACTCGCTGGTACGCGAGGCCGTACCGGGCCCTCCGCGGGAACGGAGTGCAAGCATGGACGACTACCCGCTGCTCAACGTCTTCTGGACCATGCTCTGGTTCTTCCTCTGGATCATGTGGCTGTTCCTGCTCTTCAAGGTCGTCATGGACATCTTCCGTGACGACGAGATGGGCGGCTGGGGGAAGGCGGGCTGGCTGATCTTCTGCATCGTGCTCCCCTTCCTCGGGGTGCTCGTATACGTCATCGCCCGGGGCAAGGGCATGGGGCAGCGCGACGTGAAGCAGGCCAAGGAGAACGAGGCCGCGTTCCAGGACTACATCCGCAAGACCGCGGGCGCCGCGCCGGGCGGCGGCGGGGGCAGTGGTGTGGACGAGCTCGCGCGGCTCGCCGAGCTGAGGGACCGGGGCGCCATCACGGACGAGGAGTTCGAGCGGGCGAAGGCCAAGGTCCTGTCCTGACGCCCGCCGTGGGTGGCGAGGAGGAGGCACCCGCCCGGCTCTCGCGCTCGCTGCTGCGCTCGGCGAAGGCCGAACCGGGGCGGCTGCCGGAACTCCTCGCCTCCTTCGCCGCGCGCCGACTCGGCCCGGGGGCGGGACGAGCGGTGGCGCGACTGCGCCGGGAGCTGCCGGACGCGGACCCGGCCGAGCTGCGCGCCCGGGTGGTGGCACGGGGCGGCCGGGCGGTCGCCGCGGAGGGCGCGTTCGTCGGCGGGCCGTTCCTCGTGTTCGTACCGTTCGCGTTCTGTGCCGCACTGCTCTCGCAGGCGCGCACGGTACTCGAACTGGCGGCGCTGGAGGGCCGGGACCCGGAGGATCCGGAGCGGGCCGCCGAACTGCTCGTCCTCCAGGGGGTGTACGAGGACACGGACGCCGCGCGGGCCGCGCTCGACGCCCGTCCCGAGCCGGCTCCCGGCGAGCGGCCGGGCCGAACCGCGGCCCTGTGGCGGCTGAGCATGCGGATGGCGCGGCTGCTCGGGGTGCTGACGCCCGGCGGGGACGGCGCGGGAGACGACCCGGACGGCGGCCCGGGGCTGCTCGTCAGGATCGGCCAGTGGGCCCTGTCGGGAGCGGTGTTCCTGGTCGGGCTCGTGGCGCCGCTGGTGTGGCTGCCGTATCTCGCCTTCACCTACCGCCGCACGACGGTGCGGCTCGCGGACCGGGCGACGGAGTTCTACGCGGGGGAGCTCGGGCCGCCCCGCACCGCCCGGCTCGATCCGGGGACGGCGCTCGCGCTGGCGCGGGCCCTGGCGTCGCTCCTGGTCCCGATCGCGGCGGTGGCCCTCGTGGTCCTCGCCGATCTGAAGATCGCGGGCGGACGGTGGCCGGCTCTGGGCGTCGCCCTGTTCACCACCTCGCTGGCGGTCGGCGGCTGGTGGGTGTGGCGGCGCAGACGACGGCACCGTCAGAAGGCATGACCGCGTGACCGCGTGACCTGCGTCACCGCGTGTACGGCCACCGACCCCCTAATACGACTCTCAGATGCGACTTTGATACGGTCATGCCGTGCGGTTGACGAAGTTCACCGACCTGGCGCTGCGTGCCGTGATGCGTCTGGCGGTCTCCGAGCAGGACAGCTACCCCACCACACGCGAGGTGGCGGAGTCCATGGCCGTGCCCTACGCCCACATGGCGAAGGTCGTCACCCGGCTCCAGCACCTCGGGGTCGTGGAGGCGCGGCGGGGCCGGGGCGGCGGGCTCGCGCTCACCGAGCTCGGCCGGCGCTCCTCGGTGGGCTGGCTGGCCCGGACCCTGGAGGGCGAGGAGGAGGTCGTCGCCTGCGAGGGCGATCCGCCGTGTCCGCTGCGGACGGCCTGCCGGCTGCGCGGCGCGCTGCGCGAGGCGCAGGACGCGTTCTACCGCACGCTCGATCCGCTGACCGTCGCGGATCTTGTCGGGCCCCCCACCGGACCGGTGCTCCTCACCCTGTCACCGGGCCCGCGCGACGGCTGACCACCCGGGATCCCCTGTTCCACCCCCGCGCCCCGGCGCGGGTTTCTCAACGCGTTAAATACGTAGATCATCTACCAGAATTGGAGACCTCATGCTCTCCGAGCAGGCCACCCCCGTCGTCCGCGCCACCCTTCCCGCCGTCGGCGGGGCGCTCGACGAGATCACCGAGCGGTTCTACGCGGGGCTGTTCGCCGCCCACCCCGAGCTGCTGCGGAACGTGTTCAACCGCGGCAACCAGGCCACCGGTGACCAGCGCAAGGCACTGGCCGGCTCCATAGCCGCCTTCGCCGGGGCGCTCCTGGACAGCCCCGACACCCGGCCCGACGTGATGCTGTCGCGGATCGCCCACAAGCACGCCTCGCTCGGCGTCACCTCCGAGCAGTACAAGGTGGTCCACGAGCACCTCTTCGCCGCGATCGTCTCCGTGCTCGGCGAGGCCGTGACGCCCGAGGTCGCGCAGGCATGGGACGAGGTCTACTGGCTGATGGCGAACGCGCTGATCGCCCTGGAGGCCCGGCTCTACGAGGAGCGGGGCGTCGCCGAGGGCCAGGTGTGGCAGGAGCTGGAGATCGCCGGCCGGCACGAGGAGACGCCCGACACGGTCTCCTTCTCGCTGCGGCACCCGGACGGGCGGCCGCTGCCGGCGTTCCGGCCGGGGCAGTACGTCAGCGTCCAGGTCGAACTGCCCGACGGCGCCCGGCAGATCCGCCAGTACAGCCTCTCCACCGCGCCCGGCCGCCCCGAGTGGCGCATCACCGTCAAGCGCGTCGACGGCGACCCGGCCGGCGAGGTGTCGTCCTGGCTGCACGCCCACGGCCGCGTCGGCGACCGGGTCGGCGTGTCGGCGCCGTTCGGCGACCTCGTGCTGCCCGAGGGCGACGGGCCGCTGCTGCTCGCCTCGGCGGGCATCGGCGCCACCCCCATGCTCGCGATGCTCGACCACCTCGGCCGGACCGGCTCGACCCGTCCGGTGACCGTCGTCCACGCCGACCGCTCCCCCGCCGCCCACGCCCACCGCGAGGAGCTGCGCCGGCTCGTCGAGGCGCTGCCGCAGGGCACGCTGCACCTCTGGTACGAGGAGCCGGGCGACGCCGACGCGCGCACGGGCCGAGCGGATGTGACGGCGCTGGAGCTGCCGGCGGGCCTGACCGCGTACCTCTGCGGCCCGCTGCCGTTCATGCGCGCCGTCCGCGGTGATCTGCTGGCCGGCGGGGTCGCCCCGGCGGACGTGCACTACGAGGTGTTCGGCCCCGACCTGTGGCTCGGCACCACGGTCTGAGCAGCCACGAAGGCGGGACCGGGCGCGCATGCTCCCGGATCTCGAGCGGATCGCCCGCCCGTCGCCCCCCAGCAGGGGCGGCGGGCGGGCGATCGTGCGTGCGCGGCGGCCGG
>NZ_JBSGIW010000095.1:0-29627 GCF_053605265.1 Streptomyces sp. NPDC003943
CGCTACCTGATGGTGCTGAACTCGCTCGCCTACCTCGCGTACCAGGAGGTCCTGCGGCAGGGCCGCGAACCGGAACCGGCCGCCCAGGCGCGGTTGACCGGGCCGCCGGTCTCCGCGAGCCGGCCCTCGTCCTGGTCGTCCGACACCGACGACTGGACGGCATCCGATCTGCCGCTCTCGCCGGTGGCGTTCGCGTTCGGCACGAACCAGAGCGCGCAGAGCAGGGTCCCCGCGGCGGTGGCGGTGAGCAGCGGGCGTCGGGCGACGGACACGTTCTTTCGATCCCCCTTGCGGAAACCGTGAATTGACACCCCGAAAGGACGCCGTGACCGGCGCCCCGAATCGGTGGGTGCGCCGATGCTAATGAACACACCGGGTCGCGGGAAAGCCGAGGCCGTCCGGCGCTCTACGCTCCGGCCATGAGCACTTCCGAGACATCACGCTATGTACGGCTTCGCATCGATCTCGTCCTGGAGATCGACGGCCCCGCCGAGCTGGCCGAGGCCGCCGCCGTCCGGATCGGCGCCGACCCGGCCCTGCCGGAGGAGGAGCGCACGCACGCGCGGGACGCCGTCGCCGAGGACAGTGCCGAGGCCCTCGCCTATCTCGTGGAGCCCTTCGACGTGGTCGCCACCGTGCCCGGCGTCGAGGTCGTCCAGGCGTCCTGGACCAGCGAGGAGATCGAGTACGACCCCGATGCGATGGAGTGGGAGCTCGACGACGAAGATGGTGGTTGGGAGGACGACGAACCCAACCGCACCTGACCCGCCCCGGCCTTCGGGGAAGGGCCCCGGGACGGCCGCGTCCCGGGGCCCCGGCACGTGCCGGGGAGGGCCGGGAACCGAATGGCCCGCAGGCGCGTGTTGATCAGTGGTGTTCCCCACAAACCGCCCGGGGAGGCAACCGGACGGGTGCTCATGGGTGTTTCAGTGGGAAGTGGCAGGTAATCGGCGA
The DNA here is from genome assembly GCF_053605265.1 of Streptomyces sp. NPDC003943. Taxonomy (NCBI): domain Bacteria; kingdom Bacillati; phylum Actinomycetota; class Actinomycetes; order Kitasatosporales; family Streptomycetaceae; genus Streptomyces; species Streptomyces sp. NPDC003943. The sequence goes on from NZ_JBSGIW010000095.1 coordinate 955, forward strand.
CGATGGAGAAGCGTGTGATGACGGACGGCAAGCGCCGTAGGGGCCTGGCGGCCGCAGCCGCGGTGCTCGGCGGCGTTCTGGTGCTCTCGGCGTGCAACGACGGCGACAAGGGCGGCAGCGCCGACGCCTCGCAGAGCGCGCAGTCACAGGCTCAGGTCGACGAGGCAGCAGCGCAGAAGACGTCGAAGGCGCAGATCACCATCTCGCCGAAGAACGGCTCGCAGAACGCCTCGATCAACAACGACGCCAAGGTCACCGTCACCGAGGGCAAGCTCACCGAGGTCACCATGACCTCCGCCGAGGGCGACGCCGTCAAGGGCGAGATATCTGCCGACGGCCTCAGCTGGCAGCCGAGCGTCCAGCTCAAGCGCGCGACGGTCTACAAGATCGCCGCGACCGCGAAGGACGCCGCCGGCCTGGAGGCGCACGAGAACGGCTCCTTCACCACCGTCTCGCAGGCCAACAGCTTCATCGGCAACTTCACGCCGGAGGACGGCTCGACCGTCGGCGTCGGCATGCCGGTCTCGATCAACTTCAACAAGGCGATCACCGACAAGAAGGCCGTCCAGGGCGGCATCAAGGTCACCTCGACCTCCGGCCAGGAGGTCGTCGGCCACTGGTTCAACTCGCAGCGGCTCGACTTCCGCCCGGAGACCTACTGGACCGAGGGCTCCACCGTCACCATGAAGCTGAACCTCGACGGCGTCGAGGGCGCGAAGGGCGTCTACGGCGTCCAGCAGAAGACGGTCACCTTCAAGATCGGCCGCAACCAGGTCTCGACCGTCGACGTCAAGACCAAGACGATGACCGTCACGCAGGACGGCAAGACGATCAAGACCATCCCGATCTCCGCCGGCTCCCCGCAGAACACCACCTACAACGGTCAGATGGTGATCTCCGAGAAGTTCAAGGAGACCCGGATGAACGGCGCCACCGTCGGCTTCACCGACTCCGACGGCAAGGGCGAGTACGACATCAAGGACGTGCCGCACGCCATGCGCCTGTCCACGTCCGGCACCTTCATCCACGGCAACTACTGGGGCGCGCGCTCGATCTTCGGCAGCGTGAACACCAGCCACGGCTGCGTCGGCCTCGCCGACGTCAAGGGCGCCGGCGACCCGGACCAGCAGGCGGCGTGGCTCTTCGACCACTCGATCGTCGGTGACGTCGTCATCGTCAAGAACTCGGCGGACAAGACGATCGCGCCCGACAACGGCCTGAACGGCTGGAACCTGAGCTGGTCGGAGTGGAAGGCCGGTTCGGCCCTCTGACCCGTACGGGCAGCCGTACGGCACGCGTGAAGCGGCCCCCGCACCGATCCGGTGCGGGGGCCGCTTCGTACGCCCGCTACTTCGGTACGTCCTGCTGGGCGTCGCCCGGTACGTCCACGGGCTCGTCCACGCCCCACTGCGCGAGCAGCCGCAGCGCGTCCGCCGCCGGCGAGCCCGGCTCCGCGTGGTACGTGACGAGCACCAGGTCCGGGTCGTCGCCGGACACCTTCAGCGACTCGTACGCCAGCGTCATCTCGCCCACCAGCGGATGCCGCAGCCGCTTCCTGCCGTGCCCCTTGTCGGTCACCGTGTGCGCCGCCCACAGCGAGCGGAACTCCTCGCTGCGCACCGACAGCTCGCCTACCAGGGCCATCAGCTCCGGGTCGTCCGGGTAGAGCCCCGCGCACAGCCGCAGCACGCTCACCACCTCGACGGCCTTGCACTCCCAGTCGACGTACAGATCGCGCGCGTTCGCGTCGAGGAAGACCATCCGGGCCATGTTCCGGTCGCGCGGCTCCCAGGCGGGGAAGTCGCCGAACAGGGCCCTCGCCATCCGGTTCCAGGCCAGCACGTCCATCCGCCGCCCGACGACGAGGGCCGGGACACCCTCCATGGCGTCCAGGAGCTGCGTCAGACCGGGCCGGACCTGCTGCGGGCGGCTGATCGCGCGCTGCCGCTTCTTCACGGTCGGCCGCGCGAGATGCGTGAGGTGGGCCCGCTCGGTGTCGCTGAGCCGCAGGGCCCGCGCGATCGCGTCGAGGACCTCCAAGGACACGTTCCGCCCGTTGCCCTGTTCGAGACGGGTGTAGTACGCCACCGACACCCCGGCCAGCTGCGCCAGCTCCTCCCGGCGCAGCCCAGGCACCCGGCGGTGGCGCCCGAACTCGGGCAGCCCCACGTCCTGCGGCTTGAGCCGGGCACGCCGTGAGCGGAGGAATTCGCTGAGTTCGGAACTGAGGTCCATACGCCCCAAGTATTCCCGCTCGGGCCTGCCACTGGACGTACGTTCCTGACCCTGCCAGTGGTAGGAACAGCGGTCGTAGGCAGAACAGTGGTCTGGGCGGCGACGAAACGATCCGGCAGGCTTGCCGCCATGACCACGAACGTCTCCGCCCTCGCCGCCCCCGCCGCAAACGCCCCCCTCGCCCGCACCACCGTGCCGCGCCGCCCGGTGGGCGAGCACGACGTCCTGATCGAGATCAAGTACGCCGGCATCTGCCACTCCGACATCCACCAGGCCCGCAACGGCTGGGGCGAGGGCATCTTCCCGATGGTCCCCGGCCACGAGATCGCCGGCATCGTCACCGAGGTCGGCGCCGGTGTCACCAAGCACCAGGTCGGCGACCGGGTCGGCGTCGGCTGCTTCGTCGACTCCTGCCGCGAGTGCGAGCAGTGCCGGCAGGGCCTGGAGCAGTACTGCACCGGCAACGGCACCTCCACGTACAACGACCTCGACAAGAACGGCGAGCCGACCTACGGCGGCTACTCCACCCACATCGTCGTCGACGAGAACTACACCCTCCGCATCCCCGAGGGCATCCCGCTCGACGCCGCCGCCCCGCTGCTCTGCGCCGGCGTCACCCTCTACTCGCCGCTCACCCACTGGCAGGCCGGCCCCGGCAAGAAGGTCGCCATCGTCGGCCTCGGCGGCCTCGGCCACATGGGCGTCAAGATCGCCCACGCGCTCGGCGCCGAGGTGACCGTGCTCAGCCAGTCCCTGAAGAAGCAGGAGGACGCCCTCAAGCTGGGCGCCGACCACTACTACGCCACCAGCGACCCGGAGACCTTCACCGCCCTGCGCGGCAGCTTCGACCTGGTGATCTCCACCGTCTCCGCGCCGCTCGACTTCGACGCCTACCTGAGCCTCGTCAAGCCCGACGGCACCATGGTCAACGTCGGCGCCCCGGAGGAGCCCGTCAAGGTCGCCCTCTTCTCCCTCATCGTCGGCCGCAAGACGCTGGCCGGCTCGATGATCGGCAGCATCGCGGAGACCCAGGAGATGCTCGACTTCTGCGCCGCGCACGGCCTGGGCGCGGAGATCGAGCTGATCACCGCGGACCAGGTCAACGAGGCGTACGAGCGGGTCATCGCGTCCGACGTGCGCTACCGCTTCGTGATCGACGCGTCGACGATCTGAGCACCCGCTCACCGGGTACGCGGCCGGGGCATGACGTCCGGGGTAATCGACCCCGTACGGCATGCCCCGGCACGCTGTTCCCATGACCGCATACGCCATCGGAAACCTGCACCCGAAGCCCGTCCTCGACGAGGAGGTCTTCGTCTACATCGAGCGCATCCAGGCCACCCTCGACCCCTTCGGCGGCCGCTTCCTCGTCCACGGCGCCCCCGCCCGCGAGGTCCGCGAGGGCAGCTGGCCCGGCTCCGTCGTCATCATCGGCTTCCCGACGTACGAGGACGCCCGCGCCTGGTACGACTCCGCGCCCTACCAGGAGCTGATCCCGCTCCGCACCCGCCACATGGCCGGCGACGTGCTGATCGTCGAGGGCGTCCCCGAGGGGTACGAGGCCGCCGCCACGGCCGCGGCGCTGCGGGAGGCCAAAGCGGCCGTCAGCTGACCTTCTCGCAGAGCGAGTCGGTCGAGCCGTGCAGGAACGTCAGCGTCTTGTAGCCGGTGGGGGAGACCTCCAGGGTGTAGGCGCCGTCGACCGTGTAGAGGCCGCGCGGGACGTTGCCGCCGCCCTCGGCGAACCCGGCCAGGATCGGGCCGACCACGTACCACGTCTGGGAGTGGTCGGGGTGGATCTCGACCAGGGCGCGGCCGCCCGCGTCGGCGTCGTACGTCGCGCCGGTCGCGGAGTTGAGGACGCGGACGACGAGGTCGCCCTTGTACTCGACGACCTTGGTGCCGTCCGCCTGGACGCCGACCGTGCGGCGCACCACCTCGTCGACCACGGGCGTGCCCTGGACGGCGAAGTCGCAGCGCGCGCCGGCCGGGTAGGACCAGGCGGAGGAGGGCGCGGGCTCCCAGCCGTCGGCCGTGGCGGTGGCGGTGGCGCCGGCGGGGGCGGCGGTGGTGAGGAGGGCGGCGCCGACAGCGCCGAGGGAGACGAGCGAGACAAGAATCCGTCGCACGGAAACTCCTTGCTGGGAAGGGTGGTTGGTGCCTTCGTCCACACTCTCCGCCCGCCCCCTGACCACAACCTGACCAGTCGCCCTAAGGTGGCCCGCACCATGGACTTCACCCTCCTCGGCCCCTTCGAGGCCCGCCACGAGGGCGTGCGCGTGCCGCTCGGCCGCCGTCGCCAGGAGCGGTGCCTGCTCGCGATCCTGCTGCTCGACGCGGGCCGGCCCGTCCCCACCGCCCGCCTCGCCGACCTGCTGTGGAACGGTGCCCCGCCCGCCGCCGCCCGGGCCACCCTGCACACCTACGTCGGCCGGGTGCGGGCCGCGCTCAGGCCGTACGGGGTGACCGTCGAGACCCGCCACGACGGCTACGCGATCGACGGTTCCGGCCACACCGTGGACGTACGCGAGTTCCTCGACCTCGTCGGCCAGGCTGCCGTCGCCGGCGACCCCGGCGAACAACTCCGCTGCCACGACCGGGCACTCGCCCTCTGGCGCGGTCCCCTCCTCGACGGCCTGGCCGACGAGACGCTGCGGGACCGGCTCGGCGGACGGCTCGCCGAACTGCGCCTGACCACCCTGGAACAGCGCGCCGAGACCCAGCTGGCCATGGGCCTGCACGACCGGGTGCTCGCCGACCTCACCCCACTCGCCGTCGAACTCCCGGGCCGGGAGCGGCTGGTGGCCGCCCAGATGACCGCGCTCTACCGGGCCGGCCGGCAGACCGAGGCACTTGAGCTCTACCGGGCCACCCGCCACCACCTCGTGACGGAGCTCGGCATCGACCCCGGCCCCGCCCTCACCACCCTGCACGACCGGATCCTCGCCGCCGACCCGCGCCTCGACCGGCCGCCGTCCCCGCTCTACGCGGTCCGGGTCCGCGACCAGTGGCTGCCGTGGACCATCGGCGGCCACCCCGCCCTGGAGTTCTGCAACACGTACGCCGGCTGGCACCGCGCCCCGGCCGTGCCCGGCTCCGACTGGCTGCGCCGCTACGACACCCTCGCCGTCTGGGCCGGCCACCACGACCTCGCCGACGACGCCCAGGTCGACCGCCTCCTCAAGGAGGCCGCCGCCCGCCCCGACGAGGCCGCCGCCGCTCTCGACCGGGCCCGCGCCTTCCGCTCCGCTCTCTACGCCTGTCTGACCGACCCCGCCGACACCCGCGCCTTCCACGCGGTCGCCACCGCCGCCCAGGCCGCCGCCCGCCACGCCGTCCTCACCCCCGCCCCCGACGGCCTCGCCCAGTGGCGCACCGCCCCGGCCGCGGGCCTCGACCTCCCCGTCCACGCCGTCGCCCGCACCGCCGCCGACCTCCTCACCACCCCCCGCCGCCTCACCCTCCGCGCCTGCCCGAGCCCCGACTGCGGCTGGCTCTTCCTGGACGAGTCGGGCCGCAGGCGGTGGTGCTCACTGGCGACGTGCGGGGCGTGAGTGCGGTACGGCAGCCAACGGGGCCCGAAGACTGCCTGATTCCGGCATCGAAGGGGGACCGTGCCCGGGCGTACGGTCACCCGCGACGAAGGGGAGGAGCCGAGGTGGCGGGCAGCGGCGGGGGCGGCGGGTTGTACGCGCTGATGGCCGGAGTCTGGATGACGGGCTACGGCGTGGTGGTGGCGGCGAACGTCCGGGGGGCGGCACATCGTATGCACGCCATGTCGGAGCGATCCGTGTCGTTCGGCGGGCCGTTCTGGCGGCGGCCTCCGGGCGTGCTCTTCGTGCGCGTCCTGGCCGGAGTGGCCGCGCTGACGGGTCCGCTCCTCCTGTTCCTGGGGGTGCGCCAGGTGAGCCGTGGGGAGGCGCTCACCGATTTGCCGCCGATGCCCCTGCCGTTCGCCTTGTTCATGCTCGTCGGCGCCGCCCTGGCCGTGTGGGGCCAATGGCGGCGGGACAGCTGGCTGCGCCGTGAGTGGACTGCCGGTGCGCGAGGGCATCGGGTCGCCGCCGTCATGGTGACGGGCGGTTTCCTCGGCTTCGCCGCGGGCCTCGGCCTCGGCCTGCAGCTCCTCTGGGTGTCGAGCTGGTCGCTCGCGGCCGGCGCGAGCCTCTACCTGCTGGTGGCAGGCCGCGCCGACCGCCAGGACAGCCGTCAGCCATCCGCCCTCGCCACCCCGACCGGGCACGACACGCCCGTCCCGCCGATGCCGCAGTAGCCCGCCGGGTTCTTGTCCAGGTACTGCTGGTGGTAGGCCTCCGCCGGGTAGAAGGTGCGGCCCTCGGCCGGGAGGATCGTGGTGGTGATCTCGCCGTAGCCGGAGCCGGTCAGGACGCGCTGGTAGGCGTCGCGGGAGGCCTCGGCCGTGGCGGCCTGCTCGGGGGTGTGGGTGTAGACGGCCGAGCGGTACTGGGTGCCGACGTCGTTGCCCTGGCGGAAGCCCTGGGTGGGGTCGTGGGACTCCCAGAAGAGCTTCAGGAGCCGCTCGTACGGGACGACGGACGGGTCGAAGACGACGCGGACGACCTCCGTGTGCCCGGTGAGGCCGGAGCAGACCTCCTCGTACAGCGGGTTCCGCGTGAAGCCGCCCTGATAGCCGACCAGGGTCGTGTAGACGCCCTCGGTCTGCCAGAACTTGCGCTCGGCGCCCCAGAAGCAGCCCAGGGCGAAGTCGGCGACCTCCAGGCCCGCCGGGTAGGGGCCGAGCAGCGGGGTGCCGAGCACCGTGTGGCGCTCCGGGACGGCGAAGGCGGGCTCGTCGCGCCCGCGCAGGGCCTGCTCGGGCGTGGGGAGGACGGGGGTGCGGGACAGGAACATGCTGCATCTCTCCTCGGCGTGCGGCCCGGTGTTCAGCGCGGCGTTCGGCGCGACAGGCACAACACCTCCCGCGCCGGCCGTGTTCCCCCAGGCCCCGGCCTACCGCGGCAGCGTCGCCGGGCTCCCGCCGTTCGCCTCGTACCCCGCCACCACCAGGTTCCGCACCACCGTGTACGCCGCCGCCGGGTCCTCGCTCAGCGTCCACGGCAGCGCGCCCACGTACCCGTCGACGCGCACCAGCAGGTGCATCGCCTCGGCCCAGCGGTCGGCGCCGACCAGGAAGTGCACGAGCAGGTGCCGGACGTGCGCCAGCATCGGGTCGTCCGGCCGGGCCGAGTGCACCGCGTACATCGCGCCCTCGACGGCCTTGGTCACCACGGCCGTGCGGTAGAAGTCGACGCCGACCACGATCTCCGGCCGGTTCTCGAAGACGGAGAACAGCGGCAGCGCGGCCAGCAGCGAGCCCCGCGGGGCGCGCGCCGCGGCGGACGTCGCGAAACGGTCGGCGTCCTCGCGCGACCCGTGCCACTTCTCGCACCAGTAGTGCAGCGCGGCCAGATGCGCCCCCATGTGCTCCGGCGCGCGGTCGATGACCTTGGCCCACAGCCGGTCGAACTCCTCGGGGGAGTAGCCGAGTCCGCGCGCCACGGCCAGCTCGGAGACGTACGGCACCGGGTCGCCCGGAGACAGCAGCGCCGCCTGCTCGCACGCGGCCCGCGCCTCCTCCAGGATGATCCGGAAGTCCTGCGCGCCGGCCGCCGACGTGCGCCACGCCTGCTGCACCAGGAACTCCGCGTACACCTGCGCGCCGCCCGGGTCCTCGGGCGCCTCCGCCCGCCAGGACCGCAGCCACGCGCCGCCGGCGCCCGGCCGCTCGGCCAGTTCGAGCGAGGCCGCGCCCGCGAACGCCTGGACGCGCTGCCAGCGGACCTCGCCCTCCTTCTCGGTCCCCCGCAGGAGCTGCGAGGCGGCCCGCCAGTCCTGCGTGGCCTGCACGACGTCGAGCACGTCGAGGAGGTCCCGGTCCGGCCCCGGCAGCCGGACGTCCTGCTCCTCCTGGCGCAGGAAGCCGTACGCCTCCGGGTCCGCCGCGTCGGGCGACCCCGGCGCCACCACCTGGATGCCGCCACGGCGCCGGCGCAGCACGAAGGGACCCAGGGCGAAGCAGAGCAGCCCGAGCGCGAACAGGAACCAGAGAAAATCCATGCGTCCATTGTCCAGGACACCCCATGAGACAGGAGGCGGCGAGGGGGCCGTCACAGGACTACGCTCGTGACCCATGAGCGACCAGCACACCCACCAGAGCTTCGAGACCCGCGCCATCCACGCGGGCAACACCGCCGACCCGCTGACCGGCGCGGTCGTCCCGCCCATCTACCAGGTGTCCACCTACAAGCAGGACGGTGTGGGCGGGCTCCGCGGCGGCTACGAGTACAGCCGCAGCGCCAACCCCACGCGTACCGCCCTGGAAGAGAACCTCGCGGCCCTCGAAGGCGGCCGCCGCGGCCTCGCCTTCGCCTCCGGCCTCGCCGCCGAGGACTGCCTGCTGCGCACCCTGCTGGTGCCCGGCGACCACGTCGTCATCCCCAACGACGCGTACGGCGGCACCTTCCGCCTCTTCGCGAAGGTCGTCCAGCGCTGGGGCGTCGACTTCTCCGTCGCCGACACCTCCGACATCGAGTCGGTGCGCGGTGCCGTCAACGACCGCACCAAGCTGATCTGGGTGGAGACCCCCTCCAACCCGCTGCTCGGCATCACCGACATCGAGGCCGTCGCGGGCGTCGCCCGCCAGGCCGGGGTGAAGCTCGTCGTCGACAACACCTTCGCCTCGCCGTACCTCCAGCAGCCGCTGTCGCTGGGCGCGGACGTCGTCGTGCACTCGCTCACCAAGTACATGGGCGGCCACTCCGACGTCGTCGGCGGCGCCCTCATCGCGGCCGACGCGGAGCTCGGCGAGGAACTGGCCTACCACCAGAACGCGATGGGCGCGGTGGCCGGCCCGTTCGACTCCTGGATCGTGCTGCGCGGCATCAAGACGCTCGCCGTGCGCATGGACCGGCACACCGAGAACGCCGGCAAGATCACCGAGATGCTGACCCAGCACCCGAAGGTCACCCAGGTCCTCTACCCGGGCCTGCCGGAGCACCCGGGCCACGAGATCGCGGCCAAGCAGATGCGTGCCTTCGGCGGCATGATCTCCTTCCGCGTCGCCGGCGGCGAGGAGGCGGCCGTCCAGGTCTGCAACCGTGCCAAGCTCTTCACCCTGGGCGAGTCCCTCGGCGGCGTCGAGTCCCTCATCGAGCACCCGGGCCGCATGACGCACGCCAGCGTCGTCGGTTCGGCCCTGGAGGTCCCGGCGGACCTGGTGCGCCTGTCGGTCGGCATCGAGAACGTCGACGACCTGCTGGCGGACCTGCGCGAGGCGCTGGGCTAGTCCTCGTACCGGGTCACGGGTTCGGGCCGGGTCCCCACGGAGGGGCCCGGCCCGCGCGCGTTCAGGAGCCGGGCACCGGGTCCTTCATGCTCGCCTTGACGTCCTCCCGCAGCTGCGGGCTGTCGGTGTGCCCGTGCACGGAGATCACGTGCTGGAGGGCCGCCTTCAGGAGTTCGTCCTCCTCGCCCGACATGTACATCGTGCAGTTGGAGACGCTGGGGAAGTCCCGGCAGTCGGTTGCTTTCCTGGCCATGTCGACCTCCTGTCAAGCCCCGTACAAGCTCCTGGTTCCAGGCTAGGTCCGTTCTCAGAAGCCTTCGAGCGGGGGCGTCGTCCCGGCCGGCGGTACCTCCCAGGGCCGCACCACCGACGCCCAGACGACGAACGCGACGACCGCGAGCGCGAGCAGCGCCCACCCGATGCGGCGCACGATCCGGTCCCGGCGCAGCAGCCGGGTGCCGCGGGCCACGGCCCGGGCGGCGAGGTCGCCGGGGACGTGCGGGTGCCGGCCGGTCTCCATCAGCCGGCGGACCTCGTCCTCCTTGCGCTCGTGACGGTTCACGACGCCTCCCGCAGATGGCTCACGGAGCGGGCGCAGACGGCCCGGATCCGCTCCTCGGGCAGCCCGAGCAGCGCCGCGGTCTGCTCCTCGGCGACCCCCTCGTGCAGCCGGAGCACCACGACCAGCCGCTCCTGCGGGGTGAGCGCGGCGAGCACTCCGCCCCGGCCGCGCTGGTAGCGCCAGGCCGTGCGGGCGAAGCGCAGGGCGAGTTCGGAGCGGGTGCGCTGGTACGGGTCCTCGCCGCGCAGCCGGTCCCAGTGCGCGTAGGTGTGCGCGAGGGCGCCGGTCAGCAGCGCCTGGGCGAGCGGGTTGCGGTGGGCCGGCTCGGCGGTGAGCAGCGTCGCGACATGCAGCAGCCGGCCCGACGCCCCGGCGACGAACGCGTGGAAGTCCCGGGTGCGAGCGGTGTTTTCGGCTAGGTGGCCGGTATGGCTGTTCGACTCGCGCACGTCCTCATATGAGATCAGCGCGCGGCTGTGGTCAAGACTTCGGCACGGACTTCGGTACGGACTCGTCCTTGGCGGCCGGCAGGCCCGACTGGCGTGCGGAGAGCGCCGAGTTGAAGCGCGTGAGCAGCGTGCAGAAGGACTCCCGCTCGGCCGGCGTCCAGCCGTCGGTGACCTCCGCCATCAGCTGCCGGCGCGAGGTGCGGACCTCCTCCAGGCGGGCCTGGCCGCGCGCGGACAGCTGGAGCACCACGGCGCGCCCGTCCTCGGGGTGCGAGGTGCGCTTGACCAGGCCGGTGTCGACGAGCGGGGCGACCTGGCGGGTGACCGTGGAGGAGTCGATGCCCATGCCGGCGGCGAGCGCCTTCACGCCCATCGGGCCTTCCTGGTCGAGTCGGTTGAGCAGCAGATAGGCGGCGCGGTCCATGGAGTTGCGCAGCTGCCCGGTGCCGCCGAGCCTGGTCTGCTCGGCGCGCCGGGCGAAGACGGCAACCTGGTGCTGGAGGGCGTCGAGGAGACCGGGGTCGAGCTCAGTCGTCATGTCCTGGGACGTGGGCATGGCTGTGGTGGCTCTCCTGTGCGGGGGACGGTCGGTTCAGGTGGGTGTTCGGTGTGTTCGGTGCGGTCGGTGGGGGACAGAGTACGCGGACGGGACCCGGTCCGTACCGGCGCTGCGCGAACCGGATTCGAACGGGGTCCGGCGGCCGCTCGCCGGGCGGCCCGGGCCCGCGTGAGCTGCGAGACTGCGGTCATGAGCTTCGGTACGCCAGACCCCTTTCATCCTCTGAGCCACTTCCCGAGCCACGGCCGGCCGCGACCCGCGCACCACGCGCTGCACCCGCCGCTGATCCTCGACGACGTCCGCGGGGCGCAGAAGATGCTCGCGGGGGTGGCGCGGGTGACCGCGATGGAGGGCAGCCGCCACCTGTCGTCGCTGGTGGGCACGCCGGTGCACCTCAAGTGCGAGAACCTGCAGCGCACCGGCTCCTTCAAGCTGCGCGGCGCGTACGTACGGATCGCGGGGCTCCGGCCCGAGCAGCGGGCGGCCGGCGTGGTCGCCGCCTCGGCCGGCAACCACGCGCAGGGCGTGGCGCTCGCCTCGCACCTGCTCGGCGTGCACGCGACGGTCTTCATGCCGGTGGGCGCCCCGCTGCCGAAGGTGGCGGCGACCCGGGAGTACGGGGCGGAGGTGCGGCTGCACGGGCACGTCGTGGACGAGACCCTGGCGGCGGCCGAGGAGTACGCGCGGGAGACCGGCGCGGTCTTCATCCACCCCTTCGACCACCCCGACATCATCGCCGGGCAGGGCACGGTCGGCCTGGAGATCCTGGAGCAGTGCCCGGAGGTGCGCACGATCCTGGTCGGGGTCGGCGGCGGCGGTCTGGTGGCGGGCATCGGGCTCGCGGTGAAGTCGGTGCGGCCCGACGTGCGGGTGGTCGGCGTGCAGGCGGAGGGCGCGGCTGCGTACCCGCCCTCGCTCGCGGCCGGGCACCCGGTGGCGATCGACGCGCCGGTGACGATGGCGGACGGCATCAAGGTGGGGCGGCCCGGCGACGTGCCCTTCGGGCTCGTCCAGGAGTACGTGGACGAGGTCCGCACGGTCTCGGAGGACGCGCTCTCCTCGGCGCTGCTGCTCTGCCTGGAGCGGGCCAAGCTGGTCGTCGAACCGGCCGGCGCGAGCCCGGTGGCGGCGCTGCTCGCCGACCCGGAGGCGTTCCACGGGCACGGCCCGGTGGTGGCGGTGCTGTCCGGCGGGAACGTGGACCCGCTGCTCATGCAGCGGGTGCTGCGGCACGGCATGGCGGCCGCGGGCCGCTATCTCAGCCTGCGCCTGAAGGTGACCGACCGGCCGGGGACGCTCGCGACGCTGCTCGCGGTGCTGACGGTGGTCGACGCGAACGTGCTCGACGTCAGTCACGTACGGACCGATCCGCGGCTCGGTCTCACGGAGGCGGAGGTCGAGCTGCACCTGGAGACGAAGGGCCCGGAGCACTGCGAGGAGGTCGCGGCGGCGCTGCGGGACGCGGGGTACACGGTGCTGGGCTGAGGTCGCGACACAGACCAGTTGTGTATCGCGATGTATCGCGTTAGCGTGTGGTCCAGGTCACTCGTGCGCCGGGCGCTGCCCGCTCGGCGTACCTAGACTTGGACAGAAACTCTCAAATCTGGCCGAACGCTGGAAAAGCCGGGAGAAAACACATGCCAGGCGCGATTCACGCCGAAGGTCTGGTGAAGACCTTCGGCGACGTAAGAGCTCTGGACGGCGTGGACCTCGACGTGCCCGAGGGCACCGTCCTCGGCCTCCTCGGGCCGAACGGCGCGGGGAAGACCACGACCGTGCGCGTGCTCACCACGCTCCTCAAACCCGACAGCGGCCGGGCGGTGGTCGCGGGCATGGACGTGCTCAAGCATCCCAACGAGGTGCGCCGCTCCATCGGCCTGTCGGGCCAGTTCGCCGCCGTCGACGAGTACCTGACCGGTCGCGAGAACCTGCGGATGGTCGGCCGGCTCTACCAGATGAACGGCAGGGCCGCGAAGGCCCGCGCGGGCGAGCTCCTGGAGCGGTTCGACCTCACCGACGCCGCCGACCGCCCCACCAAGACCTACTCCGGCGGCATGCGCCGCCGCCTCGACCTCGCCGCCGCGCTCGTCGTCTCCCCGCCCGTCATGTTCATGGACGAGCCCACCACCGGCCTCGATCCCCGGAACCGGCAGGCCCTGTGGGAGGTCATCCAGGAACTCGTCGCCGGCGGCACCACCCTCCTCCTCACCACCCAGTACCTGGAGGAGGCCGACCACCTCGCCGACGCCATCTGCGTCGTCGACCACGGCCGTGTGATCGCCCGCGGCACCGCCGACCAGCTCAAGGCCCAGACCGGCGGCGAGCGCGTCGAGGTCGTCGTCCAGGACCGCGACATGATCCCGCAGGCCCGCGAGGTCCTCGCCCGCTACGGCCTGGCCGGCATCAGCCACGGCGACATCGCCGTCGAGGAGCACACCCGCAAGCTGACCGTCCCCGTCGCCGGCGGCGCCAAGATCCTCGCCGAGGTCATCCGCGACCTGGACGCCCTCGACATCCAGATCGACGACATCGGCCTGCGCCGCCCGACCCTCGACGACGTCTTCATCTCGCTGACGGGCCACGCGGCCGAGCAGCGCGAGGAGGAGAACAAGAAGGAGAAGAAGAAGGGGAGCAAGAAGGAGAACGAGAAGCAGAACGAGAAGGCCGACGAGAAGGCGAACAGCGCGGCGAGCAACAAGGAGGCCGTCAAGTGACCGCGATGACCGACACCTTGACGACGCCGAAGACGCGGGGCGCCATCGCCCAGTCGATCAGCGACTCGCTCGTCATGACCAAACGCAATCTGATCCGGATGAGCCGCATCCCTGAGATGGTCATCTTCGGACTCATCCAGCCCGTGATGTTCGTGATCCTCTTCACGTACGTCTTCGGCGGCTCGATGAAGATCGGCGACACCACCGACGCGCAGGTCTACAAGGACTTCCTGATGGCCGGCATCTTCGCCCAGACCGTCACCTTCGCCACGGCCGGCGCGGGCGCGGGCATCGCCGACGACATGCACAAGGGCCTGATCGACCGCTTCCGCTCGCTCCCGATGGCCCGCGGCGCCGTGCTCACCGGCCGCACCCTCGCCGACCTCGTCCAGACGGCCCTGACGCTGTTCGTCCTCGCGATCGTCGCGCTCATCGTGGGCTGGCGCCCGGGATCCGCGGAGCCGACCAACGCCGCGAGGATCATGGCCGGCTTCGGCCTGCTGCTCCTCCTCGGTTACGCGTTCACCTGGATCGGCGCCCTGATCGGCCTGACCGTGCGCACCCCGGAGGCGGCCACCTCCGGCGGTCTGATCTGGCTCTTCCCCGTCACGTTCATCTCGAACGCGTTCGTGGACTCCAACCAGATGACGCCATGGCTGCAGCACATCGCCGACTGGAACCCGTTCAGCGCGACCGTGCAGGCATGCCGCAAGCTCTTCGGCGACCCGGGACTGTCCCAGTCCCAGGCATGGCCGATGCAGCACCCCGTCTGGGCATCGCTGATCTACTCGATCGCGATCGTCGTGATCTTCCGGACCCTGTCGGTGCGCAAGTACCGCCGGGCGGAGGGCTGACGGTCACGGTCACGGCAGGTAGCCGGAGATCACCAGGTTGTTGAAGGGCAGGAAGACGGCGCCGCCGGTGACGAGGGCGCCGTGGGGGACGAGCTGCTTGGCGTCGACGCCGTCGGGCAGCTGGGCCTTGCGTTTCCCGGAGCCGCTGTCCTCCGCCTGCCCGGACACGGGGAAGGACTGCACTGCCTGCTTGCCGGCGACCAAGACGCGGTCGTCGGCGAAGTAGGCCAGAGTCGGCGAGGCGTCGAGCGTGACCGTGGCGCGTCTCAGCTCGCGCCCGCTCGCCAGGTCGTAGGTGACCACGTCGTCCGTGCTGACCCCGGCCACCGTCCCGTCCGCGTTCACCGCGGGCGCGCCGGTGAACGTCAGGCCCGAGCCCAACGTGCGCTTCAGCCGCAGGGTCCGGGCGTCGAGCACGGCGATGCCCGTGCCACCGGAGGCGCCGCACAGCACGGACTCCTTGTGCACCACCGCGGTGGCGCACTGCACGCCGTCCGCGCCCCGCGCAGTCTCCCGGCCCGTCGCCGCGTCCAGCGCCACCGGCACGACGCCGTCGACCGTCACGTACACCCGGCCGCCGGCGGCGACCAGCTGCTCCGGGATGGCGCCGAGGTCGTGCCGCCACAGCTCCTTGCCGCCGCCCTTCCCGTCCAGCTTCACGGCGGCGACCAGGCCCTTGCCCGGGTCGGCGCGGTCGAGATAGCTGGAGTAGAGGACGCCGTCGAGGAGATCGGAGCCCTTCTCGGCCCACAGTGGCCCGGGTGCCGGGACCTTGCCGCGTTCCTTGCCGTCCTCGACGCCGTACGCGGTCAGCCCGTCCCGGCCCGTGATGTACGCGGTGTCGCCGACGACCGCCGGATAGCCGGGCGACGACGGCACACCCTCGTCCTCGGCCGTCAGCCGGGGCGGCACCTTCCACAGCTTCGTGCCGTCCGAGGCCCGCAGACCGACCGCCGCGCCGCCGCTCCCCGCGCACACCAGGACCTTGGGGTGGAGCGCGCAGCCGTCGATGTCCGCGCCCGTGTCGAGCTTCGCCGTCCACGGCGACCAGCCCGCCGGACGGGCGGCGGAGTCCGTGGCCGCCTTGCCGTAGTCACCGCTGTGCCCCTCGCCGCCGTACGGCAGGACGACCTCGCTCAGTGTCCGGGCCGCGCCCTGACCGGAGGCGGAGCCGGACGGGGACGCCGAGGCGGAAGGGCCCTTCGCCGTCGAACCGCCGTCCCCGCCCTGCCGGTTGACCAGCACCGCGCCGACCGTCGCCACCACGGCCACCGCGACCGCCACCGCCGCGAGCCGTCCCCACGGGCGACGCCGCACCGACGGAACCTCGGTGGTGGCGAGAGGCCGTTCGCCAAGGGCCGTGGGGGAGTACGGCACCTGCACGACGGGCGCGAGCGTCGGCATGTCCGCCACGCCCGGCCCCGACGCGGCCGCCTCGCCGATCCGCCGCGCCGCGTCCCCGTACTCCGCGAGCAGCGACAACACCCCGCCCGGCCACGGGAAGACGTCCTGGACCTCGTCCCCGCCGAGCAGCCCCACCAGCTCCGCCGCCGACGGCCGCTCCGCCGGATCCAGCCGCAGGCATCGCGCCACGACCGGCCGCAACTCCTCCGGCACGCCCGACAGTTCTGCGTCGGCCCGGCTGATCCGGTAGATCACCGCCGCCATCTCGTCGTCCTGGAACGGGCCCTGCCCGCTCGCCGCGAACGCCAGCGCCGCGCCCAGGCAGAAGACGTCCGACGCGGGCACGACGGCCCGGCTGCCGATGAGGTGCTCGGGTGACATGAAGCCCGGCGAGCCGACGACGAGGCCCGTCGAGGTCAGCGCGGTCGCCTCGAAGGCCTGCGCGATGCCGAAGTCGATGAGCTTGGGGCCGGTCGCGCCGAGCAGCACGTTCGCCGGCTTCAGGTCGCGGTGCAGCACCTGCGCCTCGTGTACGGCGTCCAGCGCCCGGGCCAGCGTGGCGCCGAGGGCCCGTACCGCCGCGACCGGCAGCGCCCCGCCGCGTACGACGGCCTCGGCGAGCGAGGGGCCGGGCACGTACTCGGTCGCCAGCCACGGCGCGGGCGCGTCGGCGTCCGCGTCGACGAGCCGGGCCGCGTACGGGCTGTCGACCGCCCGCGCCGCCGTGATCTCGCGCCGGAAGCGGATCCGGAAGTCCTCGTCGAGCTCCAGCTCCTCCCGTACGGTCTTCACCGCGACCATGCGGTACGGATCGGCCGTCGGCGCGTCCGCGCGGCAGGCCAGATGGACCTCGCCCATGCCGCCGGCGCCGAGCCGGGCGAGCAGCCGGTAGGGGCCGACGAGCCGCGGCGGCCCGGCGGGCAGTGCTTCCAGCACGGAAAACGTCCTCTCAGTACGTCACGCGTACGTCACTTCGGCAGTTCCACGGACACGACGGCACCCTTGTCGTACACGAGGTACGCGATCCCGCCGACCGGCAGCACCTCCGGCTGCCGGACCATCTTGGAGATGAACTCCCCCCAGGCGTCCTTGTCCAGCGCGTTCTCCTTGACCCGCGGGCCCGGTGCGCCCGGGATCGGCGTCACCTTCAGGCCGCCCGGCTTGCCGTCGGGGCCGAGCCGCACGGTGTAGAGGGCCGCGAAGTCGGCGTACACCACCTGGTCGCCGGCGAGCAGCGGCGTCGACCAGCCCTGCGAGAGGCCGGCCGCCGTGGGCTTCGCCGCGTAGGAGGCGAGTTCGTGGCCGTCCTTCGGGTCACTGACCTTCAGCGTGGCCGCGCCGGCCGATCCGCCGCTCGCCCACTCGTTCTGCCCGTCGTCGAAGCCGACGACCGCCTTCGGGGTGATCACCTCGGGGGTGAGCGCGCCGGCCGGGACGGCCAGGCTTCCCTTCGTGGCGAGGGTCGCCGCGTCCAGGAGCCGGAGCCGCTGCTGCACGTCGGTCGCGTGCGGGACGGTCAGGCAGTACGCGGACGCGCCGATCACCTTGATCGTCTCGCAGTCGCGCGCCTCCCGGTCGACCTGCCCGCGCAGGGCGCCGGTCTTCGCGTCGTACGCGACGATCCCGCCGTCGCTGAGCGCGTACACCGTGCCCTTCGCGTAGGCGATCGGCTCGAAGGCGCGGCTGTCGGAGTACGGGATGTCGTCGTTCGTCAGCGCCTTCGACCACAGCTTGCGGCCGTCGGCGAGGGCGTACGCGGTCATGCCGATCCGCTTGATGGTGGGGTCGTCGGTGGTGTTCGTCGCCGTGAAGACCGTGCCGTCGGCGACGATCGGCCGCGACGGCTCGCCCTGGGTGCCGAAGGGCTCGCCGCTCTTCTCCCAGCGGACCGCTCCGCTGCGCAGGTCGCGCACCTGGAGCTTCCCTTCCCCGGCCAGCACCACCACCGAGTCGTGGACGGTGGGCCGGGTGGCCTTGTCGATGATCCACGGGCGGCCGTGGCCCTGGAGCATGCTCTCGCCGCCCGGCTTGCCGCCGCCGAGCCCGGCCTCCCACAGCCGCTTCCCGTTCGCCGGGTCGAGCGCCTCGTACCAGCCGTCCGTCCGCCGGCACACCACCGCCTTCTCGTTCGCCGAGCAGCCGAGCGCGGGTGTCTTGAGCTTCGTCCGCCACGGCTTCCAGGCGGCCGGGCGCTGCGCGGCGCTCTGCGGCACGATCCCGGAGGCGTCGGCGAGGCCCCGGTCGTCCACGCCCGGGATTCCGGGCACGGAGGGCGCGGGCGCGCCCGCCACGGGCTTGCCCGGCTTCTTCTCCGGCCACAGCATGTATGCGCCGAGCCCGCCGCCGAGCACCGCGAGGGCCACGACGGCGGCGATCAGCCCCCGGCGCCGCCGCTTCTCCGGCGCCCCGGAGGCGGCCGTCGGTGCCCCGGTCGGCGCGATCGTCGGCGCGAAGTGCAGCCCGGGCGGGCCCGAGGTCACGACGGGTGCCTGCGGCTGGAGCGCCGGCACCTCGACCAGCGGGCCGCCCGCCGCGACCAGCTGGGCCAGCTCGCGCCCGTACTCGCCGATGTGCTCCCGTACGGCCTCCGGCCAGGCCGGGAGCCGCCCGCCGTCGCCGCCCAGGAGCTCGACCAGCGCCTCGGGCGTGGGCCGGGCCGCCGGGTCGGGCGACAGGCACGCGGCGATCACGGGCCGCAGCTCCTCCGGCACCCGGTCCAGATCCGCCTCGGCCTGCGAGACGCGGTAGAGGACGGCCGCCAGCGGGCCGTCGCCGAACGGGTCCTCGCCGGTCGCCGCGTAACAGAGGACGGAGCCCAGGCAGAAGACGTCCGAGGCGCCGGAGACGTGCCGCGCGCCCGCCACGTGCTCGGGCGACATGAAGGCGGGCGTGCCGACCATCATCCCGGTCGCGGTCATCGTGGTGGCGCCGCTGGCGCGCGCGATGCCGAAGTCGATCAGGCGCGGGCCGTCGACGGCGAGCATGACGTTGCCGGGCTTGAGGTCGCGGTGCAGCACGCCGGACGCGTGGATGTCGGCGAGGGCGCGGGCGATGCGCGCGCCCAGGGCGCGCACGGTGGCGACGGGCAGCGGGCCGCCCCGGCGGACGGCCTGGGAGAGGCTCGGTCCGGGGACGTAGGCGGTGGCGAGCCAGGGCACCTCGGCGTCGGCGTCCCCGCCGAGGGGCGCGGCGGCGTAGGCGCTGCGCACGAGCCCCGCGACCTTGATCTCGCGGCGGAAGCGGTCGCGGAAGGCGGGCTCGCCGGCGACGTCACGGCGTACGGTCTTGACGGCGACGTACTCGCCGGACGGCAGACCGTGACCACCGGGCCCGTCGGCCGCCCGGTCGTCGGCTCCAGGGCCGCCTGCGTGCGGCGCGCCCGGACCGCCGACGTGCGGCGCGTCGATCGCCCGCCCGCCCGCGTCCGGCCCGGTGTCCCGGCCCAGGTACACCTCGCCCATGCCGCCGGCGCCGAGCCGGGCCAGGATCTCGTAGGGTCCGATCCGTCGTGGCGCGCCCTCGCGCAGCGGTCCCAGCACGTGCCCCATCCCCCTTGTGTGGCCTGATGAGCCCGATCATTGCATGGGCATGACGAAGGGCCGGACCCGTTCGGTTTCACGGGGTCCGGCCCTTCACACGCGCAGGTGTCACACGGCTCGGCTCAGCCGGTGTACGGCTTCGCGCCGAGGATCTTCACCATCGCCATCTTGCCGTTCGGCAGCTCGTACTCGGCCTCGTCACCGACCGACTTGCCGATGACACCGACGCCGAGCGGCGACTGCGGCGAGTACGTCTCGATGGTGTCGCTCGCGTACTCGCGCGAGGCGAGCAGGAAGGTCATGGTGTCGTCCTCGTCGCCGTCGAAGGCGATCGTCACGACCATGCCGGGGCCGACCACGCCCGTGTCCTCAGGGGCCTCGCCGACCTTGGCGTTCTCCAGGAGCTGGGTGAGCTGGCGGACCCGGAGCTCCTGCTTGCCCTGCTCCTCCTTGGCCGCGTGGTACCCGCCGTTCTCGCGGAGGTCGCCCTCCTCGCGCGCCGCGGCGATCTTGGCGGCGATCTCGGTACGCGCGGGACCAGACAGGTACTCAAGCTCGTCCTTGAGCTTGTTGTACGCCTCCTGGGTGAGCCAGGTGACGTTGTCGCTGGTCTGGGTCACAGGTGCTCCTCGTAGGTACTGGGAATACAAAGCTCGCCCTGCGCGAATGCGCACACTTCAGCTTCCGCTTCCAGCGTGCGCCTTTCGAACGGGCGAAACCACGAGCCTAACAATGAGTGGCGAAAAGCGGGAGGACATAAACCACGGACTTTGCGTCACCCCAGGTCACCGAGGTGACCCGACGGAGGCTCTTCCCGCCTTCCCTACCCACCGCTACTGGGCCGTACACCCCAGCAGCTCGGCGTTGGTGGCCTTCGCCGTCGTACGGATCGAGTAGACCTTGTCGAGGCGGGCGTCGGGCTCGTCGACCCGGATGTCCTTGCGGCCGACCTCGGCGCCGTCGGCGGAGCGCGAGCGCAGGGTGCAGACGCCCTTGGCGTCGGCGTCCTTGCGGATCTCCAGGTGGACCTGGACCTCGGTGTCGCTGACCACCTCGAACTTGATCAGCTCGGCGCTGATCTTGTTGTCGGCGACGTAGTACCAGCCGAACCAGCCGATCATGGCCAGGAAGAGGGTGCCGAGCACGGCGCCGGCGATCTTGAGCTTGCGGTCGGCGCGCTCGTCCGCGGAGCGCCCGTAGCGCCCCTCGGGCAGCGACTCTCGCACCGCGCTCATGATCGTTCCTCTCGCCGTGGGCCGACCCGGCGCCGCACGCCAGGGGGCCGGAATTTTTCGCACCCCCGATTCCGTCACTATAGAGACCTTGCTGGGCGACGAATCACTGAGGATCGAGTCTTGACTGAGCAGCTGCGACTGATGGCCGTTCACGCGCACCCCGACGACGAGTCGAGCAAGGGCGCGGCGACCATGGCCAAGTACGTGTCCGAGGGGGTGGAGGTCCTGGTGGTGACCTGCACGGGCGGCGAGCGCGGCTCGATCCTCAACCCGAAGCTCCAGGGCGACCCCTACATCGAGGCGAACATCCACGAGGTGCGCCGCAAGGAGATGGACGAGGCCCGCGAGATCCTCGGCGTCGGCCAGGAGTGGCTCGGCTTCGTCGACTCGGGCCTGCCCGAGGGCGACCCGCTGCCGCCGCTGCCCGAGGGCTGCTTCGCCCTGGAGGACGTGGACGCGGCGGCCGGCCGGCTCGTCCGCAAGATCCGCGCCTTCCGTCCCCAGGTCATCACGACCTACGACGAGAACGGCGGGTACCCGCACCCGGACCACATCATGACCCACAAGATCACGATGGTGGCCTTCGAGGGCGCGACCGACACCGAGAAGTACCCCGAGGACGAGTTCGGCCCGGCGTACCAGCCGCAGAAGCTCTACTACAACCAGGGCTTCAACCGGCCCCGCACCGAGGCCCTGCACGAGGCCCTCCTCGCCCGCGGCCTGGAGTCCCCGTACGGCGACTGGCTCAAGCGCTGGGACGAGTTCTCCCGCAAGCCGCGCACCCTCACCACCTTCGTGCCGTGCGCGGAGTTCTTCGAGACCCGCGACAAGGCCCTGATCGCCCACCGCACCCAGATCGACCCCGACGGCGGCTGGTTCCGGGTCCCGATGGAGATCCAGAAGGAGGTCTGGCCGACGGAGGAGTACGAGCTCAGCAAGTCCCTCGTCGACACCTCCCTCCCCGAGAGCGACCTCTTCGCGGGCATCCGCGACAATGACTGACATGAGCGCACACCTGGCACTGACCCAGCTCGTCCCGTTCGCCGCCAAGGAACTGGACGAGAACAAGGTGACCCCCGGCGTCCTCGGCTTCGTCGTCTTCGCCGTCCTGGCCCTCGCGGTCTGGGGCCTGATGAAGTCCATGAACCGCCACATGCACAAGATCGACTTCACCGAGGCCCCCGACCCGGCGACGGCCGGCGCCTCGGGCGCGTCCGCCGAGGGCGCGGCGAAGTAGCGGCACGTACGCGTACGGGCCCCGGCACCGCCGGGGCCCGTACGCGCGCTGCCTACACCCCGCCCCCGCGCCCTGACGCTTCGGCCCCGACCCTTCGCCCCTAACGCGTCGGCCGGAACGTGCGCCGGTACGCGTCGGTGGGCGCCGGAGTGACGGTGTTCCGGGCCGGCGACGCGGTGTACGGGATGCCGCGCTTCCCGCACCCGGCCGGCGCGTACGCCGAGTACGTCACCGCCCCCGCCCGGCACTTCGCCCCCAGCCCGCGCGGCCTGACCCCCGTCGAGGCCGCCGCCCTGCCGCTGGCCGCGCTGACCGCCTGGCAGGCCCTGGTCGACACCGCCGGCGTCAGGCCCGGGCAGCGCGTCCTCGTCCACGCGGCGGCCGGCGGCGTCGGCCACCTGGCCGTGCAGATCGCCAAGGCACGCGGCGCGTACGTCATCGGCACCGCGAGCGCCGCCAAGCACGAGCTGCTGCGCTCCCTCGGCGTCGACGAGCCGGTCGACCACCGCACCCGCGACGCCGCCGGGACCCTCCGCGACCTGGACGTCGTCGTCGACCCGCTCGGCGGCCCCAGCCCGGCCCGCTCCCTGCGCACCCTGCGGCCCGGCGGCACCCTGGTCTCGCTCCTCCCGCTGGACGACTCCTTCCCCGCGGCGGAGGCCGGGAAGGCCGGGGTACGGGCGGAGTTCATGCTCGTCGAGCCCGACCACGCGGGGCTGCGGGAGATCGCCGCCCTCGTCGAGAGCGGCCGGCTGCGCGTCCTGGTGGAGGAGGTGTTCCCCCTCGCGGAGGCCGCCGCGGCCCACGTACGCGGGGAGACGGGCCGCACCACCGGCAAGCTCGTCCTCTCCGTGGCCACCTGATCCCGTCGCCCCTGACCGCGCTCCGGCGGGCCGCCACTCGAACTGTCCGGTTTCCGGGGTCCCGCGCCGCTGTGGCGCGCGGCGGGGAGCGAGGTCGCGGGCCAGTGCTCCCAAGGGGTCCTGGTCAGGGCGCGAAAGCCCGAACGGCTGGCCGTCGACCTGCCGTCCGATGGCGTTCATCTGACGGATACCGCCATCGAGTGACCCCCCGGAACCAAAACTCCTGCGGGCAGTTGATCAGGGCGCTTCGGACAACGGAGCAGTTCAGGGCCATCGAGCTCAAGAAGGAAGACTCGTGATCAAGAAGGTTCTTGCTACCGCTGCTGTCGCGGCCACCGTCGCCGGCATGTCCGCGACCACGGCGATGGCGGCCGGCAACGACGGCGGCAGCGCCAACATCATCGGCAACCAGTCGAAGCAGTCCATCGGCAGCAACTCCACCGGTGGCTACATGAGCCCGAACTTCGGTCTCGTCAACGGTGGCGTCCTGCACTGCTTCGACGTCCAGAAGGTCGAGGCCCAGGTTCCGATCGGCGCCCTCATCGGTGTTCCGATCGCCGTCCAGGACGTCCTCGGCAACCCGGTGTCGAACCAGACCTGCACCCAGAACTCCGTGCAGCAGAAGGGCGACGACGCGCTGTCGCACATCCTGGGCGAGGTCCTCTCCCAGAACGGCAACGTCGGCGGCTGATCCTCGGCACCGCGCTGAAGCGGCCCCGTTCCTCGCAGAGCCAGTGCGAGGAGCGGGGCCGCTTGTCGTATGAGTGCCCTGCCAGGCACCCTTTTCACACGCCGTACACAATTGTTTAACCCTGAGTGACAAGATGACCGATTCGGCTCTTGTAGAAATCCACGAAGTCCTCGTCCGCGGCCGCTGAGGTCTTCATGTCTTCCGCCCCTGGCTGGTTGTGCACGCTCGGCTGTGTACTCCTCACAAGAGCGGAACGAAGCAAGGGACGGGGTGCCATGGACTTCCTCCGACCCGCCACCCCGGCGGACGCCGTGCCTCGCCCGCACCCGGTCGCCCCCGAGCACACCCGCGGCGCCCCAGCCGTGACTCCCGCCACTTCTTCCATCCCCTCCCCGGCCGCGCTCCGCGGCACAGCCCGGGGAATCCCCCAGCACCGCCGAAAAAGGAGCCACCGTGTCTGCTCACACCCTTGAGACGAGCACCCAGGAACTCGAGCGCACCTGGCTGGACAAGGCCATCGAGCTCGCCACCACCAGCGTGGCGAACGGCGGCGGCCCGTTCGGCGCCCTCATCGCCAAGGACGGCGAGATCGTCGCGCTCGGGAACAACAAGGTGACCTCGAACCTGGACCCGACGGCGCACGCCGAGGTGACCGCGATACGCAACGCCTGCCAGGCCCTGAACACCTTCTCGCTCGAGGGCTGTGTCCTCGTCACGTCGTGTGAGCCGTGTCCGATGTGTCTCTCCTCCGCCCTGTGGGCGCGCGTCGACCGGATCATCTTCGCCGCCGACCGCGACGACGCCGCGGTGGCCGGCTTCGACGACCGCAAGTTCTACGACCTCTTCGAGGCGCGGCCGGACGCGGCCTGGCCGGCCGCGATCGAGCGCCTGGAGATGTCGAACCGCACCGCGCCGTTCGACGCCTGGCTGGCCAAGACCGACCGCATCGACTACTGATCCACGGTCCCTCCCCGCACAGCACCCCGGCCCCCGGTTCTCGACGCGAGAACCGGGTCCGGGGTGTTCCGTGGCGTATGGGCGGGGCGCGGGCGCGTGCGCAAGGATGGGAGCATGCCGAACCGACTGGCGGACGCCACTTCCCCGTACCTCCTTCAGCATGCGGACAACCCCGTCGACTGGTGGGCGTGGGAGCCCGCCGCCTTCGAGGAGGCCCGGCGGCGCGACGTGCCCGTGCTCCTGAGCGTCGGCTACAGCTCGTGCCACTGGTGTCACGTGATGGCGCACGAGTCCTTCGAGGACGAGACGACGGCCGCGCTGATCAACGAGCGCTTCGTCGCCGTCAAGGTCGACCGCGAGGAGCGGCCCGACGTCGACGCCGTCTACATGGAGGCCGTGCAGGCCGCCACCGGCCAGGGCGGCTGGCCCATGACCGTCTTCCTCACCCCGGACGCCGAGCCCTTCTACTTCGGCACCTACTTCCCGCCCGAGCCCCGGCACGGCATGCCGTCCTTCGGCGATGTCCTCGAAGGCGTCTCGCACGCCTGGACCGAGCGCCGCGGCGAGGTCGGCGAGGTCGCCGGGAAGATCGTCAAGGACCTCGGGGCCCGCTCCCTCGCGTTCGGCGGCGAGGGCGTCCCCGACGACTCCGAGCTCGCCCAGGCGCTGCTCGGGCTCACCCGCGAGTACGACGCCAAGCACGGCGGCTTCGGCGGCGCGCCCAAGTTCCCGCCGTCCATGGCCCTCGAGTTCCTGCTGCGCCACCACGCCCGCACGGGGGCCGAGGGCGCACTCCAGATGGCCGCCGACACCTGCGAGGCCATGGCCCGCGGCGGCATCTACGACCAGCTCGGCGGTGGCTTCGCCCGCTACGCCGTGGACCGCGCCTGGGTCGTGCCGCACTTCGAGAAGATGCTGTACGACAACGCGCTGCTCTGCCGGGTCTACGCGCACCTGTGGCGGGCCACCGGCAGCGACCTGGCCCGCCGGGTCGCCCTGGAGACCGCCGACTTCATGGTCCGCGAACTGCGCACCGCCGAGGGCGGCTTCGCCTCCGCGCTCGACGCCGACTCTGACGACGGCAGCGGCAGGCACGTCGAGGGCGCCTACTACGTGTGGACCCCCGCCCAGCTCACCGACGTCCTCGGCGCGGACGACGCGGCCTACGCCGCCCGCCACTTCGGCGTCACCGAGGAGGGCACCTTCGAGCACGGCAGCTCGGTGCTCCAGCTCCCGCAGGACGCCGGTCTCGCCGACGCCGAGCGGATCGCGTCCATCCGCGGGCGGCTGCTCGCCGCCCGCGAGGAGCGCCCCCGCCCCGGCCGCGACGACAAGATCGTCGCCGCCTGGAACGGCCTCGCCGTCGCCGCGCTCGCCGAGACCGGCGCCCTGCTCGACCGCCCCGACCTGGTCGAACGCGCCACCGAGGCCGCCGATCTGCTGGTCCGGCTGCACCTCGACGACGGCGCCCGGCTGACCCGTACCTCCAAGGACGGGCACGCCGGCGGCAACGCCGGAGTCCTGGAGGACTACGCCGACGTCGCCGAGGGCTTCCTCGCGCTGGCCGGCGTGACCGGCGAGGGAGTGTGGCTGGAGTTCGCGGGCTTCCTGCTCGACATCGTCCTCGACCAGTTCACCGCCGAGGGCGGCGTGCTCTACGACACCGCCCACGACGCCGAGCGGCTGATCCGCCGCCCCCAGGACCCCACCGACAGCGCCACCCCGTCCGGCTGGACCGCCGCGGCCGGCGCGCTCCTCTCGTACGCCGCGCACACCGGCTCCGAGCCGCACCGGGCCGCCGCCGAGGCCGCCCTCGGCGTGGTCAAGGCGCTCGGGCCGCGCGCGCCCCGGTTCATCGGCTGGGGACTGGCCGTCGCCGAGGCGCTGCGCGACGGGCCGAAGGAGATCGCCGTGGTCGGCGCCCCCGACGACGAGGGCTTCCGCGCCCTGTGGCGTACGGCCCTGCGCTCCGGCGCGCCCGGCGCGGTCCTCGCCGCCGGGCTGCCCGACGGCGAGGAGTTCCCGCTCCTGCGGGACCGGCCGCTGGTCGGCGGCAGGGCCGCCGCCTATGTCTGCCGGCACTTCGTGTGCGACGCGCCGACGACCGACCCGGAGCTGCTGGCCCTCAGGCTGCGCTGAGGCGGCAGCCGAACCGCGCTAGGCGCAGAGCATCGGCTTCCCTTCGAGGGGCTTGTACTCGCCGAGCTTGGTCTGGCTGTGGTACTTCGGGTTGGGCTTCGGCAGCCTCTTGTCCGCGCGCAGCTGCGCGAAGACCTCGGCGGCGTACTTCTCGTCCCACGAGATCGTCGCGCCGACGCCCGGGATGAGCGGGTTGATCTTCAGGATCGGCACGGTGGCGAACTCGGTCCGCTCCGGGGTGAGGTTCCGCAGCCGGGCCGCGAGCGTCAGGAGCTCCGGCGTGCTGATCGCCCGCTCGGCCTTCGCCTTGCCGCGCAGGGTCTCGGCGAACCAGCGCAGCCAGTCGGAGTCCCGGAACAGATGGGTGCGGACCTCGCGCAGCGTGTTGACGATGAAACGCTGCTGCTTCTTGATCCGCCCGAAGTCCGCCTCGCCGTCCGCCTTCCGGGAGCGCACGTACTGGAGCGCCTCGCCGCCGAGGACCCGGCGGGTGACGCCCGCCTTGAGGTCGATGCCGGTGGCCGGGTCCTTGAGGTTCTTCTTCGAGCAGACCGGCACGCCGTCGATGACGTCGACCGTGTCCATGAAGCGGCGGAAGTCGATCTCCAGGTAGCGGTGGACGGGGACCCTGGTCAGCGCCTCGACGCGCTCGATCACGAAGGGTGCCCCGCCCTGCTTCCAGGCGCTGTTGAGCTTGGCCTGGTGGGCGGGGACCATCTCACCGGTCCGCTGGTCGCGGTGCGCGGGCAGCGTGGTGAGCGAGTCGCGGGGCAGGCTCACCACGCTGACCCGGTCGTTGTCGGCGGAGACGTGCACCAGCATCATCACGTCGGTGCAGCCGCAGTCCTTGTTGCCGATGTTGTACTTCACGCGCTCGACGGGGGTCACGCCCGCCCGCGAGTCGACGCCGACGAGCAGGATGTTGAGCCCCTTGCCGGGAGCCGGCAGGCCGGGCGGGGCGGCGGCGAGGGCGCCGCCCGCGCCGAGCGTGGCCAGGGCCGTGGACAGGAGCAGCAGACGTCTGCCGGGAATTCTCATGCCGAAACGTTAAATCGGTCGTCGTCGCACACAGGTACGCGACGCGACATGCACAGTTCGAATCACCCACCCGCTGCGCCTGTGTCATGATGCCGAGACCTCCCGAGTCCTCCCGAGTCCTCCCGAGACCTCAGCGGAAGGAGCGAATATGGCGCCTGATCCCGGGAAATGGGAGCGGATGGCCTTCATTCCGAAGAGCCGTTATGTATCCGACCCGCCCGTCACCGACCGGGAACCGTTCCCCCTCTATTCCCTGCTCGCCCACCAGTGGACCCAGGCCGGACGGGCCGTTCCGGGAGTTCCCGACCGTGAGTGGGAACGGCTCATGAGAACACCTATCTGGCCGCGCTGAAGTCAAGTCGGCCCGGCAAGCGAGTGAATTCGGCCGGTCGGACCATCAGAAAGTTTCCTTTCCGTGGCAGGGTCGTTGTGAAACCGTGCAGCGGAATGCGGGCGCACCCCGTGCGTGCCCGCGCGTCACGAAATCCGTGAATTCTCTTCCGCCGCAGAAAGGATCCAGACGAAATGAAGTGCAAGAAGGCTGCGGTCGTCGTCGCCGGTCTGCTCATGGCCATGGGTGCCGCCGCTCCGGCGATGGCCGACGCCGACGCCCAGGGCTACGCGGTCGGCTCCCCGGGCGTCCTGTCCGGCAACGTGGTCCAGGTCCCGATCCACCTGCAGGCCAACGTCTGCGGCAACAGCGTCAACCTCATCGGTGCGCTGAACCCGGCCGTCGGCAACGTCTGCATCAACGCCTGACCTTCGGGCGGACCGGGCCGGCCCCGCGGAGCGACCACCACGCTCCCCGCCGCCGGGCCGGCTCGGTGACGGGGGCCGCGTCGCGTCCCCCCCCCCACCCGACCCCCAATCCCCGCCCCCCCGCGCCACCCC
>NZ_JBSGIW010000096.1:0-29520 GCF_053605265.1 Streptomyces sp. NPDC003943
TCGTGGTCGGGGTCGGCCTTCGGCAGGGCGGTGCCGAGGCGCCGCAGCACCCGGGTGAGAGCCGCCTCCAGCCAGTCCGGGCGGGCCAGGAAGCCGGTGCCCGCCGACCGCTGGTGGCGCCAGACGCCCAGGCAGGCGGCGCCGACCAGGATCAGCGCGTAGCGCTCGGCGAGGGCGTGGCCGCGCGGGTCGCCGAGCGCGGAGCGGCCGTCCCGGTCGAGCCCCGCGCAGCCGTCCCGGAGCAGGGCGAGTTCCCCCGCGAGCAGCCGGACGAGTTCGGCGGGCCGGTCGCTCCCGGGGCCCGGGGCGTCGGCGGCGAGCGCCAGTGAGGCGGCCAGCGGGTCGCCGCCGGCCGCCGGGCTGAGCCGGCCGAGATCCAGCGGGGGCAGCCCGTCGGCCTCCAGCCGGAACAGGCCGTCGACGGGCGCGGCGGCGGGCGAGAACCACACGGTGCGGGCGAGGCGCGGCAGTTGGGGGATCACCGTGGCCCGGCAGGCCGCCGAGCCGGCCGCGCCGAGCCCGATCATCGGCAGGTCGCGCACGTTCTTGCGGAAGGCGGCGTAAGCGCCGTTCCGCGCGTGGAAGTCGGCGCCCAGCAGGGTCGACAGCTCGTAGGAGGTGTCGGTGAGCAGTTGCGGCAGCAGGTACTTGACGGCCGCCGCGTACAGTCCGGCGTCCTCCGGGACCAGATGGACCGCGCGTGTCGCCACCAGTGCCAGGCAGTCGCACAGCAGCAGGTCGACGAAGGCGCCGGTCAGGGTGGACCTGGCGTGCGAGAGGCGCTGCGGGCCGGTGACGTCGTCGGCGGCGTCGCCCACCACGCCGCGGTCCACGGCGCAGGCGACCGCTGTGCGCAGTGCGGTGTCCGCGCAGCCGAGGGCCGCGGAGGGGCCGACGCCGCGCGTCACGGAGAAGATCCGCAGGACGAGTTCCAGTCCGCGTCCGGGCTCGCCGACCAGCGCGTCGGCCGGCACCGGACAGTCGGCGAACTCGATCCCCGCCACCTGACAGCCGCGGATGCCCGAGGTCCGGTGCCGGGGAAGCGGGGTGACGCCGCCCGCGGGCAGCGCGTCCCGTTCCACCAGCAGCGCGGAGTGGCTGTGCCGGCCGGTGCCGGTGCGGGCGAACAGGACCAGGGCGGCGGCCCGTTCGACGTTGTTGAGCGCCTCCTTGCGTCCGCTGAGCCGGAAACCGTCGGCTCCGTCGCCGGCGGTGGCGGTGGCGGTCAGCTCGTTGGACAGGAAGCTGCTGCCGGCCGCCAGCTCCGGGTACGCGGAGACGAGATGACGTCCGGTGAGCAACAGGCGGGCCACCGTCCGCCGCTGCTCCGGGCTGCCGGCCGCCCAGACCACCACCGCGGCCTGGAAGCTGGTGATGCCGTGGCCGAGGCCGAGGGCGGCGTCACGCCGGAAGACCACCCGGGCCACCCGGGCGAGGCTGTCGAGCCCGGTCAGCCGGCCGCCGAGGTCGCGGGGTACGAACTCGGCGTTCAGACCGTACCGTTCGAGCAGCCGCTCGGCCGCCGCCAGGGGTTTCCCGCGGGTGTCGGCGGCGACGAACGCGGAGGCGCCGACCGGGTTGTCCGCGTCGGCGGGATTCCCGAATCCGCGCTCCAGCTCGGCGACCCGTCGCCGTACCTCCTGCTCCCGCTCGCCCACGGCTGCTCTCTCCCGTCTTCAGGGACGGCCCGGTCGGCCGACCGCCGCCACCGGGCCGGAGGCCACGGCGTGCAGCGGCTTGATCCGGCCGCTGAGGAACAGCTGGCGCATCGCGGTGCGCCGCAGCTTGCCGCTGGTGGTGCGCCGTACGGTGCCGGGCCTCACCAGGAGCACGTGCTGCACGGCGATGCCGAACTCCTCGGCCACGCAGCTCCGTACGGTGTCGGCCAGCGCGGGCAGTTCCTCGGCCCCGCCGCGCGTGCTGGTCCGCACCTCCTGCACCACGACGACCTGGTCCTGCTCCTCCCCCACCGCGAAGGCGGCCCCCGATCCGAACAGCACGCTGAGCCTCTGCACCTGCTGCTCGATGTCCTGGGGGTAGAGGTTGCGCCCGGCGACGACCAGCACCTCCTTGAGCCGGCCGGCGACGAACAGCTCGCCGTCGTCGAGGAAGCCCATGTCGCCGGTTCGCAGATAGCCGCGCTCCTCGGGGCCGGTCCCGGCCGGGGCGGCCCGGAAGAGCTCGGCGCTCTCCAGGGGGCGGTTCCAGTACCCGCCGGCCACGCTGCTGCCGCGCAGCCAGATCTCGCCGACCTCGCCCTCCGGCAGGGGGCACAGCGTCTCCGGGTGGACGATCAGCGCCTCCACCTCGTCGATCACCGGGCCGACCGGCACGAAGGTGCGGGACGGCCGTCCGGGCACGGTCGGCTCGATCCGGTTGTCGGCCAGGGCGGCGGCGTCCACGGTGCGCCGGGCCGGACGTGGGCCGGTGCCGCCGGCCGCCACCAGCAGGGTGGCCTCGGCCAGGCCGTATCCGGGGCGCAGGGCCTCCGGGCGCAGGCCCGCCGGGGCGAACCGCGCGGCGAAGGCGTCCAGGGTGTCGGCCCGGACGGACTCGGCGCCGCTGACGGCCGTCTCCCAGCGCGTGAGATCGAGTTCGGCCGCCTGCTGATCGGTGACCCGCTCGACACAGAGCCGGTAGGCGAAGTCGGGCGCGCCGGAGACCGTGACGCCGTACCGGTCGATCATCTGCAGCCAGCGGAGCGGCCGCAGGGCGAAGGCGCGCGGCGGCATCAGCACGGTCGAGGCGCCGAGGAACAGCGGGTGCAGCAACTGGCCGATCAGGCCCATGTCGTGGTGGAACGGCAGCCAGCCGCCGAACCGGGAGTCCTCGCGGGTGCCGAGGACGCGCTGGATGGCCCCCTGGTTGGCGAGCAGCTGGGCGTGGCTGACCACGACGCCCTTGGGCCGGCTGACCGAGCCGGAGGTGTACTGCAGCAACGCCGGCTGGTCGGGCGGGACGACGGGGCGTTCCCAGGCGTCCGGGTCGCCCAGGTGCGGGCGGTCGGTCGCCAGGCACGGGATGTGCGACTGGCCGGCCGCCGCGAGCAGCTGGGAGACCGCCGGCGCGTGCTGGGTGTCGGTCAGCACGAGCGCGGCGGCGGCGTCTTTCAGGATGCCGACCAGCCGTTCGACCGACTGCCGGGTGCCGCTCGGGGCGGGTGCGGGAACGGGAATCGCCCCGGCGTACAGGCAGCCCAGGAAGGCGGGCAGGAAACCGGCGTTGTCGCCGTGGCAGAGCACCACCGGCGACCCGGCCGGCCGGTGCTCCCGGAGCCGGGAGGCGATCCCCTTCGCCGTGCGGTCCAGCCGGCCGTAGGTGACCATGACGTCGTCGCCGTCCCCGGTGAGGCGGTACGCCTCGCGGTCCGCCAGCTCCGCGCCCCGGCGAAGCAGCAGGTCGGTGAAATCAGCAGCTCTGGCCACCACAACTCCTCTACGTCCGGTCTCCCTGCACCAGTCGAGCGTGTGTGCCATCGCTCAAGCGCGGCTCGAAGTCCGGGGGACCGGGTCCGCTCCGTTCACCAGCCCTTCAGCCGGGACAGCAGGCGCACCCGGCGCAGCTGCCGCGACAACCGCCGTTCGGCCTCGCTGAGCGGGCGGTCGACGACGACCTTCTCGGGGTGGGCCGCCCCGGGCGGGCGGCCCGCCTCTGCCTCGTTCTGGGGGCTCAGCAGCTGGGCCAGGACCGGAGCGGGCGGCATGAAGCCGTACATCACCCCGAGGATCGCGAGCTGCCGCAGGAAGCCGGCCAGGGAGCGCTCGGTGGCGGGCGACATGGTTCCTCCTCCTTGTACGTGGCTGATGGGGGCCCGGACGGAACTGCGACAGCCTCGCACCAGGCGCTCAAGTCGAACTCAGGCCGCGCGCTGCCAGCTCAGCGGAGAGCGGTACTCCGCCGGGCGCGGGCCCGGCAGGCGCGTGGGTTCGGACGGCGGGCCGGCGGCGGCGAGGCGGGCGGCCAGTACGGCGGTGAGCGCGGCGAGTTCCTCGGCGGTGGGTGTGCCGCGTTCGATGCGGAGGTCGAACATCGTCGGGTGTCTCCTCACATGGGCTGGTTGCCGTGTTTGCGGCTGGGCAGCTCCGCGTGTTTGGCACGGAGCATGGCGAGTCCGGCGGCCAGGACGGCACGGGTCTCGGCGGGGTCGATGACGTCGTCGACGAGACCGCGCTCGGCCCCGTAGTACGGGTGCATCAGCTCGCTCCGGTACTCCTTGATCCGCTGGGCCCGCATCGACTCGGGATCCTCCGCCGCGGCGATCTCGCGCCGGAAGATCACGTTCGCCGCGCCCTCGGCTCCCATGACGGCGATCTCGTTGGTCGGCCAGGCGTACGCCAGGTCCGCGCCGATCGAGCGCGAGTCCATCACGATGTAGGCGCCGCCGTAGGCCTTGCGCAGGATCAGCGAGATGCGCGGGACGGTCGCGGCGCAGTAGGCGTACAGCAGTTTGGCGCCGTGCCGGATGATGCCGCCGTGCTCCTGGTCGACGCCCGGCAGGAAGCCCGGCACGTCAAGCAGCGTCACCAGCGGGATGTTGAACGCGTCGCAGGTCTGGACGAAGCGCGCGGCCTTGTCCGAGGCGTCGATGTCAAGCACGCCCGCCAGTGACTGCGGCTGGTTGGCGATCAGGCCGGTCACCTGGCCGTCGATCCGTGCGAGGGCGCAGATGACGTTGGTCGCCCAGTGTTCGCCGACCTCCAGGTACTCTCCGTCGTCGACGATCTCCTCGATCACCGCGCGCATGTCGTACGGGCGGTTGCCGTCGGCGGGCACCAGGTCGAGCAGCACGTCGTTGCGGCGCTCGACGGGGTCGCCGGCCGGCTGCGCCGGGGGCGCCTCCCGGTTGTTCTGCGGCAGCAGCGACAGCAGATAGCGCACCTCCTCGATGCAGGACTGCTCGTCGTCGTGGACGAAGTGGGACACTCCGGAGACCGAGGAGTGGACGTCGGCGCCGCCGAGCCCGTTCTGGGAGATCTTCTCGCCGGTCACCGCCTGGACGACGTCAGGACCGGTGATGAACATCTGCGAGGTCTCGCGGACCATGAACACGAAGTCGGTCAGCGCCGGGCTGTAGGCGGCGCCGCCCGCGCACGGGCCGAGCATGACGGAGATCTGCGGGATCACCCCGGAGGCCCGGCTGTTGCGCTGGAAGATGCCGCCGTAGCCGGCCAGGGCGGTGACGCCCTCCTGGATGCGGGCGCCGGCGCCGTCGTTCAGGGAGACCAGCGGCGCGCCGGCCGCGATGGCCATGTCCATGATCTTGTGGATCTTCTGGGCGTGCGCCTCGCCGAGCGCGCCGCCGAAGATCCGGAAGTCGTGCGCGTACACGAACACCGTCCGCCCGTGCACGGTGCCCCAGCCGACGATCACGCCGTCGGTGTAGGGCCGTTTCGTCTCCAGGCCGAAGCCCTGCGCGCGGTGCCGGCGCAGCGGCTCGACCTCGTGGAAGGAACCCTCGTCCAGGAGCAGTGCGATGCGCTCGCGCGCGGTCAGCTTGCCCTTGGCGTGTTGCGCCTCGGTGGCCTTGTCATCGGGACCCCGCAGGATCCGCTCCCGGATCTCGTGCAGCTCGGCGACCCGTTCCCGTGCGGTCATGGCATCCTCCTCCGCGCGACGGCTGCGGTCACGCTGGGAGAGGCACCTCGGAGCAGGCTGGAGATCGGGTCGACACGCGCCCGGCGGGCCCGGCGGGGTCGGACACACACGGGGCGCGCAGCTTGGCATCCGGCCGGAGCCGGCCGGTAGTGCGGGGCTCCCGGCTCTCGCTATGACTTTTTCACGGAGCGCCCGTGAGAGCGGCACTGGTCAAGGATCGCTCGGATTTCGTTTACTCCTTGCCTGAACACGGCTCCAGCGTCCATCGACTCGCGGCCGGATCCGGCCGGATCAACGGAGGAAGAGCATGTCCATCGACAAGGACTGGCGTTTCGCAGAGCTGATCGTCCGCGCCTGGACCGACCCGGCCCTGCGCCGCCGCTACGAACAGAACCCGTACCAGGTGCTGGCCGAGGCGGGCATCCGGCCGCTGCCCGGGGAGAGCGCGCCCGCGCTGCCGCTGGCCGAGGAACTCGACGTGGTCGTGGACCGCTTCGAACTGCTGCCCGCCGACGCCCCGGCGGCCGGTGCCTGCCTGAGCATCTGCGACGTCGAGACCGCCCCCGCCGGCCGCGGCGCGGAGGCCCTGACGATATGACCGGCCGCAGGAGGAACGAGCGGGCGCCACTGATCGGTTTCAAGCGCCACCTGCGGTTGGAGGTGATCGCGGGGGACGCCGTCTACCTGATGTCGGAGCACGGGGTCACCGCGGTCCGCGGCCCCCATCTCGCGGCCCTCGCGCCGCTGCTGGACGGCACGCGTGACCTCGCCGGCCTGCTGGAGGCCGCGGCGCCCGTCGTTCCCCCTGCGCGGGTCGCGCAGATCGTGGGGCAGCTGACCCGCTGCGGTCTGCTCGGCCACCGCCCGCCCCAGGAGAGCGGCGCCGAGGACCCCGCGGCCCGCGCGTACTGGGACCTCGCCGGCACCGAGGCCCCGGACGGGACCGGTACGGTGCGCATCGTCACCGTCGGCGACCTGGACGCCTCCGGGCCGGCCGCCGCGTGCCGTCGCGCCGGGGTCACCGTCACCGAGTCCGGCGCTCCCGCCACCCTCGACCTGGTCCTCTGTGCCGACTACCTCGACCCGCGGCTGGCCGCCGTGGACGCGGCCCGCCGCGCCGACGGCCGCCCGTGGCTGCTCGCCAAGCCGTGCGGCACCACGCTGTGGGTGGGCCCGGTGTTCCGGCCCGGCACGGAGGCCGGCGCCTGCTGGAACTGCCTGGCCCACCGGCTGCGCGCCCACCGCTGCGCCGAGGCGCCGGTCCGCGTGGCGCACTCCGGGGCCGCCGTGGACGTGCCGCACGCCGGGCTTCCGGCCACCCTCGCGCTCGGCGCCCAGATCGCCGCCCTGGAGTGCGTCAAGTGGCTGGCGGGACACCGCGGCGCGGAGCACGACCGCGTGGTCACCCTCGACACGCTGAACCTGACCAGCCGGTCGCACCCGCTCGCCCGGCGGCCGCAGTGCCCCGAGTGCGGGGACCCCTCCCTGATGGCCCGCCAGGCGGCCCGGCCGGTCGTCCTGACCGGCCGCCACCGCACCGTGAACACCTCGGGAGGCCACCGCGCGCTGTCCGCGCAGGAGATGCTGGACCGGTACGGCCACCTGGTCGACCCGGTGACCGGCGTCGTGAAGGAGATCCGCCGCGACCGGCGCGGTCCCGAGCTGCTCAACGTCTACCGGGCCGGACACAACCTGGCTCTGACGCCCCGCCACATGACCGAACTGAACGCCGCGCTGCGTCAGGAGAGTTCGGGCAAGGGCAGGACGGCACTGGACGCCCGGGTCGGCGCGCTGTGCGAGGCGCTGGAGCGGATCAGCGGCCGGTGGCAGGGCGACGAGTCCGTCGTACGGGGCACGCTGCGCACGCTCGGACCGGACGCCGTGCACCCTGACGCCTGCCAGCTCTGGCACGAGCGGCAGATCGCCGAGCGCGCCCGGTGGAACGCCGGAGGCCACCCGTTCCACCAGGTGGCCGAGGCGTTCGACCCGGACGCGGAGCTGGACTGGTCGCCGGTCTGGTCGCTCACCCGGGAACGGCACGTGCTGCTGCCGGCCGCGCTGCTCTACTACCACGTCCCCGACGCGGCCGGCCGTCGGATGGTCCGCGCCGACTCCAACGGCTGCGCGGCCGGCAGCTCGCTGGAGGACGCGGCCCTGCAGGGTCTCCTCGAACTCGTCGAACGCGACGCCGTCGCCCTGTGGTGGTACAACCGCACCCGCCAGCCGGGCGTCGACCTGACCGCCTTCGACGACCACTGGACCGACGAGGTGCTCCGGGCGCACCGGGAACTCCACCGCGAGGTCTGGGCGCTGGACCTCACCTCGGACCTCGGCGTGCCGGTGTTCGCCGCGCTGTCCCGGCGCACCGACCGGGGCGCCGGCGCCCCCGAGGACATCGTCTTCGGTTTCGGCGCCCACCTTGACCCGGCGATCGCCCTCTCCCGGGCGGTCACCGAACTGAACCAGATGCTCCCGCCGGTGCTCGACTCCCGCCCGGACGGCACCGGGTACGCCTGTGCCGACCCGGTCGCCCTGCGCTGGTGGCGCACCGCCGCCCGGGACGCGATGCCCTACCTCGCCCCCGATCCCGGCGTCCCCGCTCGCACCCCGCTCGACTACGCCTTGAGCGGTGTCGGAGGCGTGCTCGAGGAGTTCCAGAGCCTGCGCCGAACCATCGAGAGCAAGGGGTTGGAGGTGTGCATACTGGATCAGACCCGTCCCGACCTGGGCCTGCCCGTGGTGCGGACCCTGGTTCCCGGTCTGCGGCACTTCTGGCCCCGGTTCGCCCCGGGGAGGCTCTTCGACGTCCCGGTGTCCCTCGGCAGACTGCCCGAGCCGACGCCGTACGAGGGGCTGAACCCGATACCGCTTTTCGTCTGAGCAGTGCCGAGCCGCGTAACGCCGAGCCCGAGCAGGAGCGATGGTGCCACCCGTGCAACCCCGGGGCAGTTCAGCGCCCACCCCCTCGATCGAACTGTGGTCACTGCGGGAGGAGACCCTGCTGGAGGAACTCCCGGAGGGTTCCGCCCTGGTGCTGCACTCCCGCTGGGGCGACCTGCGCATCCCGCGCCCGGGAACCGTGCTCACCGAGACGCTGCGCCGCATGCTGCTCGGCCCCGTCCAGCTGGACAACGTGCCCGGCGTCGACGAACTCGCCGCCCGGCTGCGCCTGTTGCACGCGCTGCGGCAGCTGACCGGACTCGTCGTACGCTCCGTCGGCGCGCCGGACGGCGAGCGGCCACTGCTGTCCGTGGTGCCGACGGTCACCGGCGCCCGGCTCGATCCGGTGCCGGTGCCGGCCGGGCGGATGATGCGGCTGTCGCGGTTCGCCGCGCTGCGTTCGAGCGGCCACGACATGGTGCTCGAGTCGCCGCTGTCGCAGTTCCGCGTCGTCTTCGCACGGCCCGAGGCGGGCTGGCTGATCAGCTCGCTCAGCCGGCCCGTCACCCTCGAACGGGCCGCCGCGCGGACGCCGTTGGCCGCGCCGGTGGTCGGAGCGCTCGTCTCCCACCTCGTCGCCACCGGCATGGTGGAGGTCGCGGAACAGCCCACGGCGCCCCACGGCGCCGTCTTCCCCGAGGACCACGACCCCGCGCTGCTCCCGTGGTCCGCCGACGACCTGCGCTTCCACTGGAGCAGCCGCCCCGGCGGCCGCGACGGCGACTTCGGGGCCACGTACCCTCTGCGGGGCCGCCAGGAAGAGCCGCCCCGGCTCAAGCAGCCGCCGGCCGGGCCGCGGATCAAGCTGCCCGGGCCGGGCCCCGGCGTCCCCGACTGGGACACGTCCCTGACCGAGGTCCTGGAGCGGCGGCGTTCGGTTCGCGACCACGGCGCCACTGACCTGACGCTCCACCAGCTCGGGGAGATCCTGCACCGCTCCCTGCGCGTCCGGGAACCGTCCGGGCCCGCCGCCCCGCACGAGCCGGCGAGCCGCCCGTACCCGAGCGGCGGCGCGCGCTACGAGCTGGAGTGCTATCTGACCGTGGGCCGGTGCGCCGGCCTCGAACCCGGCGTCTACTACTACGACCCGCTCGACCACGCGCTGATCCGGCTGCCCGCCCGCGAGCAGCTGGCCACCGCACTCCTCGACGAGGCGCAGGCCGGCACGGGCATGAGTGCCCGGCCGGCACTGCTGCTCACCCTGACCGCCAGGTTCGCCCGGGTCTCCTGGAAGTACAGTGGGCTCGCGTACGCGTTGACGCTGAAGCACGTCGGCGTGGTGCAGCAGACCCTGTACCTGCTGGCGACCGGCATGGGTCTGGCACCGTGCGCCCTGGGCACCGGCACCACCCAGCTGTCGGCGGAGGCGTTCGGGCTGGACTGGCGGGAGGAGTCGGCGGTCGGCGAGTTCATCCTCGGAAGTCTCCCGGAGGAACGTGAAGTGTCCTCAAAGGAGTGACCAACAACCGTCACACCACGCATAGTTGGCTGCAACGTCAAGGCACGGCACTACCATCGGCCGTTGCCCCCGCCCGGTGTGACCAGAGGGAGAGCCATGACAGACCGTCCCATGGAAAGCCCAGTCAGGCACGAACCCGGAGTCCTCGTCCTCGGCATCGAGGCTCCGGCGCCACGGTTCGCCCTGGTCGTGGTCTGGACGGTCATCGCCGCGTTCCTGACGATGCAGATCGTCGACATCCTCAATCAGGGCCTCACCGCGGTCACCATCGCCTGCAGCGTCACCGTGCTGCCCGCGATCCTCGGGCTCCAGCTGATCCACACCCTCCCCCGGTTCCGCCGGCTGCGTGCCAGATACGGACGGTGGACGCTGCTCGGGCAGGCGCTGCTCACGGTCGTGCCCGTGCTGTTACTCGGCGGGCCGTGGGGCGGGATGGGCGGCTTCACCGGCGCGTCCATGCTGATCCTGCTGCCCCGCCGGGTGGCGGTCCCGGCGTTCGGCGCGCTGATCGTGGCCATCGGCGTGGGCACCGCCCACAGCGGCCAGGGCACCGTCGTCGACGTTCCGTACATGATGATGTCGACGCTGGTCACCGGCATCATCGTGTACAGCCTCACCCTGCTGTCCGACCTCACGCTTGCCGTGCACGAGGCACAGGAGGACATCACCCGCGTCGCCGTCATCAAGGAGCGGCTGCGGTTCGCCCGGGACCTGCACGACCTGCTGGGCTTCACGCTGTCGGCGATCACACTGAAGAGCGAGCTGGCCCACACCATGGTCAACCGCTCGCCCGAGCGGGCCAGGGCGGAGCTGGAGAGCATCGTCGAGCTGTCGCGTCAGGCCCTGCGGGACGTCCGTGAGGTGGCCCGGAGCTACCGTTCGATGTCGCTCATGACGGAGCTGTCCTCGGCCCGCTCCGTGCTGTCGGCGGCCGGCATAGACGCCCATCTGCGGGCGGACTTCGGCCGGTTGTCGGGGAGCGCCGACACCGTGCTCGCGACGGTGCTGCGTGAGGGCGTCACCAACGTGATACGGCACAGCAAGGCTTCCCGCTGCACCATCGAGGCGGTCGCCCAGGAAGGCGTGATCAGCCTGCACCTGGCGAACGACGGCGTGCCGCCGCGGCTGCGCGAGCTGGGCCGGGGCCGCCCGCTGCAGCTCGCCCGGGACACCGGCGGCCTGTCCAACCTCGCCCTGCGGCTCTCCGAGGTCGGCGGCACCTTCTCCGCCGAGGTGCGCGAGGACGGCTGGTTCCACCTGGAGGCCTCGGCCCCGGCGGACGCCCACGAGGCACCGGCGCCGGACGCGGACGCCGCCGACGACGAACGTCTGGTGGGGTGAGCACGGGGGGCCTGCGCCGGGACCGCGCCCGGCCGGCGGACACCATCCGGTCGAGCCGCCCGGACTTCCTGAGCCCGGCGCGACCGGGACGAGCGCCCCTGGGGTGTCCTGCCGGTCGGACGGGGCCCGCGACGCCCGCCCTGACCGGCAGGACACCCCGAGACACCCCCTAGAGCCAGCCGGCCTCGCGCGCGATCCGTACCGCGTCCAGCCGGTTGCGGGCGTTCAGCTTGACCGAGGTCGAGGTGAGGTAGTTCCGTACGGTGCCCACGGAGAGATAGAGCCGGCCCGCGATCTCCGCGACCTCGGCGCCGTCCGCCGCCAGCCGCAGCACCTCCGTCTCCCGCTCGGTCAGCGGACTGTCCCCGCTGTCCCACGCGGCCACCATGAGATCCGGGTCCACGACCCGTTCGCCCTGCGCCACCCTGCGTATGGCCTGGGCGAGCTGTCTCGGCGGCGCGTCCTTCAGGATGAACCCGCGCGCCCCGGCGCGCAGCGCCCGCCGGAACGTTCCCGGCCGGCCGAGGCTGGTGAGGATCAGCGTCCGGCACTCCGGCAGCACGTCGCGCAGCTGGGCCGCCGCGGTGAGACCGTCCATGCCGGCCAGATCGATGTCGAGGACCGCGACGTCCGGCCGCTGCTCCAGGGCCGTGGGGACGATGTCGTCGCCGTTCGCCAGCTCCGCGATGACGTCGATGTCCTCTTCCAACTCGAGGAGCGCCACCAGGGCGCCTCGCACCATGTGCATGTCCTCGGCAAGCAACACCCGGATGATCAACGTAAGTTCCCCCAAGCCACGCTCGATCGCGAGGGCAGATGTTACCCCGGCTCCCGGTCCCGCCCACGCTCCGGACGGGCCCCTCGACAAGAGTCCACACCTGGGGACGGGGTTCCCGAGCGAGCCGCTGTCGCTGCTCCGTGTGTGCGGCGTTCGTGAATCGTAAGAACCGTTTCGCCGATTCCCGCTCGGCTGGTTCCTACAGTGGCCGGACATACCGGTGCGGAAGAGGTGGGTCGGGTGAGGGTCGGTCGGGGTGGGCTGCGCGCCGAGGTGGGTGTCGTCGGCGGTTCGGGGCTCTACGCGCTGTTGGACGACGCGGTCGAGGTGCGGGTGGAGACGCCGTACGGGGAGCCGAGCGACGTGCTGTTCGTGGGTGAGGTGGCCGGCCGCCCGGTGGCCTTCCTGCCGCGGCACGGGCGCGGGCACCGGCTGCCGCCGCATCGGATCAACTACCGGGCGAACCTGTGGGCCCTGCACTCGCTGGGGGTGCGCCAGGTGCTCGCTCCCTGCGCGGTGGGCGGGCTGCTTCCCCGGTACGGTCCGGGCACGCTGCTGGTTCCCGACCAGTTCGTCGACCGGACCTCCGGGCGGGTGCAGACCTTCTTCGACGGCCTGCCGCTGCCGGACGGCACGGTGCCCGAGGTGGTGCACGTGTCGATGGCGGATCCGTACTGCCCGCGGGGGCGGACGGCCGCCCTGGAGGCCGCCGGGGCGGCGGCGTGGGAGCCGGTCGACGGCGGGACCCTGGTGGTGATCGAGGGTCCGCGTTTCTCCACCCGCGCCGAGTCTCGCTGGTTCGCCGCCAACGGCTGGTCGGTGGTCGGTATGACGGGTCACCCGGAGGCCGTTCTGGCCCGCGAACTCGGACTCTGCTACTCCGCCTTGGCCCTGGTGACCGATCTCGACGCGGGAGCGGTCACCGGAGAGGGTGTCACGCACGCCGAGGTGCTCAAGGTCTTCGCCCGCAACGTCGAGCGGCTGCGCACCGTGTTGCTGAAGGCGATCGGACTGCTGCCCGTCGTCCGTGACTGCCCGTGCGGGCACGCGCTGGACGGTCTCGTGACCGGTCTGCCCGGAGTGCCGGGCGACTGATCCGGCGGGCGTGGGACCGGAGATGACGAAATTCTGACGGAGTGGCGTCAGCCCTGGTCGTGAGCTGCGAAAGCTGTTCGTATCGGGGGCATGGACAGCACAGTGGAACACCCCCACGGCACCCCCGTGGGCCGCCGGGTCGTGCTCGGTCTGCTCGGGCTGGGCGCCGCCGGAGTCGCGGCAGGGCCCTACCTCCAGCAGGCCCAGAACACCATCGCCGCCAAGGATCCGACCGGGCTGACCGGGCTGCTGCCGGGCGGCGACGGCTTCCGGTACTACTCCGTGGTCTCCTCGGTGCCGGCCCGCACCGAGCGGACCTACGCCCTGACCGTGGACGGCCTGGTCGAGCGCCCGGCCCGCCACCGCCTGGCCGACCTGAGGGCGATGCCCCAGCGCCGGATCGTGCGGGACGTGCAGTGTGTGACCGGCTGGCGGGTACCGGACACACCGTTCGAGGGCGTTCCGCTCAGGCACCTGCTGGACGCGGCGGGCGTGCGGGCGGAAGCCGGGGCGGTGCGGTTCACCTGCTTCGACGGCACGTACACCGAGAGCCTGACGCTCGCGCAGGCGCGTCGCGACGACGTACTGGTGGCGCTGCGGATGGCGGACGCCCCGATCTCCCACACCCACGGCGGGCCGGTGCGGCTGTACGTGGCGCCGATGTACTTCTACAAGTCGGCGAAGTGGCTGTCGGGCATCACCGTCACCTCGGCGGTGCGGCCGGGTTACTGGGAGCGGTACGGCTACGACGTCGACGCCTGGGTCGGCCGGTCGAACGGGCGGGACGATGCGCCGACCGCCTGAACCCGACCGTCTGCTCCGCTTCGCGCGCCCGGTGCGCTGGGTGCACCGCACCACCGCGGCCCTGCTGCTGACCTGCCTGACCACCGCCGCCTGCCTGTACGTGACGCCCCTGGCCGAACTGGTCGGGCGCCGCCGGCTGGTCGTGACCGTGCACGTGTGGTGCGGTCTGGCGCTGCCGGTGCCCCTGCTGTTCGGTCTGGCCTTCCGGGCGCTGCGCGCGGACGCGGCCCGGCTCAGCCGGTTCACCCCTCTCGACCGGGCGTGGCTGCGGGCGGTGCGCACCCGTGGCCCGCACCGCCCGGCGGGGAAGTTCAACGCCGGGCAGAAGCTCTACGCGCAGTGGACGCTCGGATCGATGCTGGTGATCCTCGGCACGGGAGTGCTGATGTGGCTCACCCACCTCGCGCCGGTGTCGTTGCGGACCGGTGCGTCGTTCGTCCACGACTGGCTCGCCGTGGCCATCGCCGCGGTGACGGCCGGACACGTCCGGATGGCGGCGCGGGATCCGGAGGCCCGGCTCGGGATGCGAACCGGGCTGGTGGACCGCGGTTGGGCCGAACGGGAGCACCCGCAGTGGAGGCACGAGGCTCCGGATCCGGCGTCAGTCCTTACGGAACGGTGACGGGCGGACGTCGCGCGGCGTGACGCGGGCCCGGGTCCTCTAGCGTGGCGGTATGCGGGTATTGGTCACCGGCGGAGCCGGTTTCATCGGTACGCAGATCGTCGACGCGCTGCTCGCGCGCGGCCACGACGTCGTCTCCTACGACGCCCTGCTGCCGTCGGCGCATTCCGGTCCGCCTCGCGCGCCGCGCGCCGGGGAGGAGCTGGTGATCGCGGACGTGCGGGACGACGCGGCCGTCGCTCAGGCCCTTCGGGGCGTGGACGCGGTGTGCCACCAGGCGGCGATGGTGGGCCTGGGGAAGGACTTCGCGGACGCGCCCGCGTACGTCGGCTGCAACGACCTGGGGACGGCGGTGCTGCTGGCCGCGATGGCCGGGGCCGGGGTACGGGAGCTGGTCCTGGCCGGGTCGATGGTGGTCTACGGCGAGGGCCGCTACGAGTGCGGCCCGCACGGTGTGGTGCGGCCGGTCCCGCGGAAGGAGGCCGATCTGGCGGCGGGCGTCTTCGAGCCCGGCTGCCCGCTGTGCGGGGCCGCGCTGACACCGGGGCTGGTGACCGAGGACGCGCCGGCCGACCCGCGCAACGTGTACGCGGCGACGAAGCTCGCGCAGGAACACCTCAGCGCGTCCTGGGCCCGCGCGACGGGCGGCCGGGCGGTGTCCCTGCGCTACCACAACGTCTACGGGCCCGGCATGCCGCGGGACACGCCGTACGCCGGGGTGGCTTCGCTGTTCCGGTCCGCGCTGGCCCGCGGCGAGGCCCCGCGCGTCTTCGAGGACGGCGGTCAGCTGCGGGACTTCGTCCACGTCCGGGACGTGGCCCAGGCGGCGGCGACGGCCCTGGAGGCCGCGAACGCCCTGGGCGCGGGCTCGTTCACCGCGTACAACACCGGCAGCGGTGACCCCCGTACGGTCGGCGACATGGCCTGGGCCCTCGCCCGTGCGTACGGCGGGCCGCTGCCGGTCACCACCGGCGAGTACCGGCTGGGGGACGTGCGGCACGTGACGGCGGACTCGGCCCGGCTGCGCCGGGACCTCGGCTGGAAGCCGCAGGTCGGCTTCGACGCCGGGATGCGGGAGTTCGCACACGCCGAGCTGCGTCAGGGCGGTTCACCGGCACCGGCCCGGGGCCGCGTCAGCCCGGCGCGGCGGGCAGGGTGACCTCGAAGCGGCAGCCGCCCGGGACGTTGCGGACCTCGGCGCGGCCCGCGTGGGCCTCGACGATGCCGCGGACGATGGCGAGGCCGAGCCCGGCCCCGGCCGGCGGGGTGCGGGCGGCCGTGCCGCGCCAGCCGGTGTCGAAGACGCGGGGCAGGTCCTCGTCGGCGATGCCGCCGCAGCCGTCGGTGACGGACAGGACGACGGCTTCCGCGCGCCGTTCGGCCGCCACCGCGACCGTGCCGTCGGCCGGTGTGTGGCGGATGGCGTTGACGAGCAGGTTCGCGAGGACCCGGGTCATCTCCTTGCCGTCCACCTCGACGGGGACCGCGTCGACCTCCTCCCCCACCAGCCGCACCCCGTGCTCGCGGGCGAGCGGGTCGGCGCCGCTCAG
The DNA here is from genome assembly GCF_053605265.1 of Streptomyces sp. NPDC003943. Taxonomy (NCBI): domain Bacteria; kingdom Bacillati; phylum Actinomycetota; class Actinomycetes; order Kitasatosporales; family Streptomycetaceae; genus Streptomyces; species Streptomyces sp. NPDC003943. The sequence goes on from NZ_JBSGIW010000096.1 coordinate 16,185, forward strand.
GGCGTCGCCGACGAGGTCGTAGACGGACATGCGGCTCGGGCTGATGGTGAGCGCGCCGGCGTGGATGCGGGAGAGTTCGAAGAGGTCGGTGACCATGGTCGTCAGGCGCTCGACCTCGGTGCGGATCTGCCGGTGGTAGCGGGCGGGGTCGGCGGCCATGCCGTCCTCCAGGGCCTCCGCCATGGCCCGCAGCCCGGCCAGCGGGGTGCGCAGGTCGTGGGAGATCCAGGCGACGAGTTCCCGGCGGGATGCCTCCAGCGAGCGCTCGCGGCGCCGGGAGGCGTCGAGTTTCGCGCTGGTGGCGGCCAGTTCCCGGGTGAGCGCGGCGAGTTCGGCGGTGGCCGCGCCGTCCGGGGCCGCGAAACTGCCTCCGTCGCCGAAGTCGCGGGCGGCGCGGGCGAGCGCGCGGCTGCGGGCCACCACCCAGCGGCCCAGGACCAGGGCGGTGCCGAGCGAGACGAGGGCCGCCATGGCCACGACGACGGTCACGACCCACAGGTCGTGCGCGGACAGGAACATCGCCTGGGCGACGGCGAGCGTCCCGGCGAGCATCGCGGTCACGGTGACGGCCGCGACCACCGTGAGGGAGACGGCGACCGAGCGGCGCCGTACGAGGCGGAGGACCAGGGCTCCGGCGAGACCGGCGCAGACGGCTCCCGCCAGTGCGAAGCCCGCGATCAGCAGGACGTCCTTCATGCCGCTCCCCCGTCCGTTTCCGTTCCGTCCTGCTCGGGCTCGGGCTGGAATCGGTAGCCGACGCCCCAGACCGTCCGGATGAGCCGGGGGTGCGCCGGGTCGTCCTCGATCTTGGCGCGCAGCCGCCGTACGTGGACCGTGACCGTGGACAGATCGCCGAAGTCCCAGCCCCATACCCGCCGCATCAGCTCCTCTCTGGAGTGTGCCGTGCCGGGATGCTCCAGGAGGTATGCGAGCAGGTCGAACTCCCTCAGGGTGAGGGCGAGTTCGCGGCCGGCGCGGGTGGCTCTCCGGGTGGCCGGGTCGACGGTGAGACCGGCGGCGCTCAGGACCGGCCGCGGGGCCGACTGCCCGGCGGCGGCGCGACTGCGGCGCAGGACGGACTCGACGCGCAGCACCAGCTCGCGCGGGCTGAACGGCTTGGTGACGTAGTCGTCCGCGCCGACCTCCAGTCCGGTGATCCGGTCCTCCTCGTCGCCGCGCGCCGTCAGCATGATCACCGGAACGGGCCCGGTGTCGCGCAGCCTGCGGCACACCTCCAGGCCGTCGAGGCCCGGCAGCATGAGGTCGAGGACCACGAGGTCCGGCCACCGCTCCCGGGCCCGCAGCAGGGCGTCGGGGCCGTCGGCCGCGTGCTCCACGGCGAACCCGGACCGGTCGAGGTATCCGGTCACCACCTCGGCCACGGTCGGGTCGTCGTCGACCACCAGGATCCGGGCCGCGGGCCTGGGGGCGCTGTACTCGCTCATGCCGCACAGCGTCGCATCCGCCCCGCCGCGGGTCACCGCCACCCGGGGGTACGGGGGCCGACGTCCGCGTTTCGTAAGGACTTCCGCGCCCTCGATCCGCGGCGCGCTTCCTACGGTGGGAGCCGTGACACTCATCACCGTAGACGTCGTCCTTCCCTGTCTCGACGAGGCCGCGGCCCTGCCCTGGGTGCTCTCCCGCATCCCGGCCGGCTGGCGGGCGATCGTCGTCGACAACGGTTCCACCGACGGCTCCGCCGACATCGCGGCCCGGCTGGGCGCCACCGTCGTGGCCGAGCCGCGGCGTGGCTTCGGGGCCGCCTGCCACGCCGGGCTGCTCGCCTCCGACGCCGAGTTCGTCTGCTTCTGCGACTGCGACGCCTCCCTCGACCCCGGTCTCCTGCCCGGACTCGTCGGCGCGGTGGCCGACGGCTCCGCCGACCTGCTGCTCGGCCGCCGGCGCCCCACCGCGCGCGGCGCCTGGCCGGTCCACGCCCGGGCCGGCAACCTGGCGCTGTCCCGGCTGCTGCGCCGCCGTACCGGGCTGCGGCTGCACGACCTCGGCCCGCTGCGGGCCGCCCGCCGCGAGGCGCTCCTCGGACTCGGGCTCTCCGACCGGCGCAGCGGCTACCCGCTCCAGATGGTCGTCCGGGCGGCCGACGCGGGCTGGCGGGTGCGCGAGGTCGACGTGCCGTATCTGCCCCGGGCCGGCCGGTCGAAGGTCACCGGCACCTGGCGGGGCACCTGGCAGGCGGTCCACGACATGCGCAAGGTGCTCGACGAGCCCGCGCCGGCGGCCGGGGTCCGCCCGTGACCACCCTCCTCGTCATCGCGAAGCAGCCCCGGCCGGGCCGGGTGAAGACGCGGCTCACTCCCCCGTTCACCCCTGAGGAGGCCGCCGCGCTCGCCGAGGCGGCGCTCGCCGACACGCTGGCCGCGGCCGTCCGCGTGCCGGCGGACCGGCACGTCCTCGTGCTCGACGGGCAGCCCGGCCCCTGGCTGCCGCCGGGATTCCACGTCGTTCCCCAGGCGGCGGGCGGGCTCGACGCACGGCTCGCGGCGGCGTTCGCGGCCTGTGACGGGCCGGCGCTGCTCATCGGCATGGACACCCCGCAGGTCACGCCCTCGCTGCTGGCCCCGGCCCTGCGCTGGGACACGTACGGCGCCTGGTTCGGTCCGGCCGCCGACGGCGGCTTCTGGGCCCTCGGGCTGGCCTCGCCCGACCCCGCGCTCCTGCTCGGTGTGCCCATGTCCCGGCCGGACACCGGCGCCGTCCAGTACGCGCGGCTGCGGGCGGCCGGGCTGCGCGTCGGCCGGCTGCCGGTCCTGCGGGACGTGGACACCGCGCCCGACGCCCGGCAGGTGGCGTACGGCGCACCGGCGACCCGCTTCGCCGCCCGGTACGCCGAGTTGACCACCACGGCGGCGGGAGCACGACGTTGACCACCACGGCGGCGGGAGCACGACGTTGACCACCACGATCCCGGGAGCGGGCCGTCGACCACGACGACAGCGGGAGCAGGCCGTCGACCAGCCCGATCGCGGGAGCGGGCCGTTGAGCACCGCGACGGCATGGCGGGCGGATCCGTACACCGACGCGCTGCGCACCGGTCGGGGTCCCCTCTTCCTGCGCCGGCACGACGGCTGGCTGCTGCCCCTGGAGGTCGAGCGCTGGTGCGAGGCGCCCGACCGCGCCGACCGCTCCGTACTCGACCGCTGTCACGGCACGGTCCTCGACATCGGCTGCGGACCGGGACGGCTCGTCGCCGCACTCGCCGCCGAGGGCCGTCGGGCGCTCGGCATCGACATCAGCCCGGCGGCGGTCGCCCGCACGGCACGGCTCGGGGCGGCGGCCCTGTGCCGGTCGGTCTTCGATCCGCTGCCCGCCGAAGGAGGCTGGGACACGGCGCTGCTGATCGACGGCAACATAGGAATCGGCGGCGACCCGGCCGCCCTGCTGCGCAGACTGTGCCAGGTCGTGTCGCCTTCCGGGCGCGTCATCGCGGAATGTGCCGCCGCCGACGTCGACGAGTGCTGCGAGGTGCGCGTCGACGACGGCCGGGGCGGACGCGGGACGCCGTTCCTCTGGGCCCGGGTGGGCACCCGCGCCCTGGCCGGGCACGCGCGGAGCGCGGGCTGGGCGGTCCACGAACAGTGGGCCGTGGAGGGGCGCCCGTTCCTGTCGCTCGCGCCTCAGTCGTCCTCGGCGGGACTCCGCTGAGGGCGAGCCCGCCATCGCCGTACGAGGTACAGCAGCCCCGCCGCCACGGCCACGCCCGCCAGCACGATCGCGAGGTTCCGCCCGTACGGCAGGGGCAGCGCCGACGGGTTGGGCGGGGCGCCCGGGCGTACGAGCAGCGGGAGCGTCACCAGAACCACCGTCCCCGCCACGAGCAGCGCCCCGCGCGACAGGCCGCGCTGACGTCGTCCCACGAGCAGCAGCCCGATGCCGAACACCAGCGGGGCGAGGATCCCGTCGTGCAGCACGACCGCGCCGGCCAGCCACACCAGCACCCCGAGCGGATCCGGCCCGGCCGCCACCAGCCGGGCCCCGAGGCCGATCAGGACGAGACCGAGCCCGCCGACCGCGTACCGCAGCACCCGCGTCGTCCTCACAGCACCTCCAGCCGGTGCACCCACTTGGTCTGCAGCACCCCGGGCCGGCCGGGGGCGATGATCCGGGCCGGGAAGCCGTGGTCGAGCGTGAGCGGCCGGCCGTTGAGGCTCAGGGCGAGCAGGGTGAGCGGATCGTCCGCGTACTCCGCGCCCATCTCCATCACCCGGTAGGCACCGCTCACCTCCAACGACGTCACCCGCAGCGCGGCCCGGCCGGGCCGCCCGCCGGCCCGTTCGACCAGGTCCCGGATCCGTACCCCGCCCCAGTCGGCGTCGACGCTCCAGCCTTCGACGCACGCGATCGGCAGGCGTGCGCGGGTGTGGGGCAGCGCGTGCAGGGCGTCGAGCGTGAGCAGGTACGGGCGAGGTCCGTCGACCCGGAGACGCCATCCCGCCAGGCTGCGCGCCGTCACGCCGGCCGCGGTGGCGGTCCGGTTGACAGGCAGCCCCTGCGGTCCGTGGTCGGGGTGCCGGGGCGCGAGCAGGTCGAGCGCCTTGAGGGGGGTGAAGGACTGGCCGACCGTCGTCAGCGTGACCACGCCGACGGCTCCGCCCGTGGCGAGGAGCAGCGAGCGGCGGTCGACGGCGTCCTCGGCCGGCAGGGCGCGTGTCCCCGCCGAGTTCCTGCCCCAGTGGTCCCTGATCTCCGGCGCCTTGACCGCGATGTGCAGCAGGATCGCGCCGGTGACCAGCCAGGCGACGGCGAAGTGGACGGGGACGAAGGAGAAGGGCCACGGGTACCACTCGACGATGTTGAGGAGCCCGGTGAACACCTCGAAGACGGCGGCCGCCACCAGGACCGCGACGGACAGCCGCTCCAGCGCGTGCCGCACGGACCGGACCGGCGGCCACTCGAACAGCCGGGGATACACCGCCCACAGCTTGACGAGCAGCAGCACGACGGCCGCGAGTCCGGTGGCGACGTGCAGGCCCTGGGTGAGCGCGTAGCCCCACACCGGCCGGGCGGGCAGCCAGTCGGCGAGCCAGTCCGGCGGGTGCTGGAGGTAGTGGCTCACGAGGCCGGTCGCGAAGCAGACCGCGAAGGCCGCACCGAGCCACCGGCCGACGACCGTCGCGGTCCTGGCGTCGTGCAGGCGGCCGGTGAAGGCGGGCAGGCGGACGGCCGAAGGCCGGAACGCGGAGCGCGGCGGACGGGGCGGGCCTGACCAGCGCGGCGGGCGCGGGAGGCGGGGCGGCCTGGGTGTGCGGGGACTCATACCGTCCATGACACCGCCGGGAGCGCCCGCGTGGAGCGTCCGACACCTTACGAAACCCGAACGCCCCGCCGGGTCTTCTCCTCGTCCGTCGCACGCGCTGCCAGTCTGCGCCCATGAACCGCGTCCGCCGTCTCCCGTTCCCCGTCGCCGTCACCGCTCTTCTGCTGTCGCTCCTGACCGTCTCGCTGACCCTCCTGCTCCGCGGGGGCTCCCACGGGACCGGATTCCTGACCGGTTACGCGGGCACCTGGGCGGTGTTCGCGGCGGCGGTGGCCGCCCTGCGCCGGGTCCCCCGCCGGCACGTCGTCCCGCTCCTGCTCGCCGGGGCGGTCGCGGTGACGGCGACGGGGCTGGTGGCGGCCCCGCGGACGAGCACGGACTCGTACCGGTACGCGTGGGACGGCCGGGTGCAGGCAGCGGGCATCTCGCCGTACGACCACGCGCCCGCGGACCCGGCGCTCGCCGGGCTCCGTGACGACTGGCTCTTCCCCGGCCCCGCGGCGTGCGGGCGGGGCGACGCGGACCTCGCACCGCTGGCCGGCGGCCGGTGCACGCGGATCAACCGGCCGGCCGTGCACACGATCTACCCTCCGGTGGCGGAGGGCTGGTTCCTCCTCGTCCACGCGCTGTCGCCGCCGGGCGTCCGTCACAAGGGGCTCCAGACGGGCGCGGCGCTGCTCTCGCTGGCCGTCAGCGGCCTCCTGACCGGCGTTCTGCGCCGACGCGGGGATCCGCGCCGGGCGGCCCTTTGGGCGTGGTGCCCCGCGGTCCCCGTCGAGGCCGTCGACAACGCCCACGTCGACGTCCTGGCGGTGCTCCTGTCGGTCGGCGCGCTCGCTCTCGTGGCGCGGCGTCGCCGCGTCACGGGCGGAGTGCTGCTCGGTCTTGCGGTCGCCGCCAAGCTGCTGCCCGCCGTGCTGCTGCCGGGCGTGCTGTCCGGCGTCCGGCGGCCGCGCACGGTCGCGGCCGTGGCGCTGTCCGTCACGGCGGCGGTCGCCCTGGCGTACGTGCCGTACGTCCTGCTGTCCGACGGTTCCGTCCTCGGCTATCTGGGCGGCTACACGCGGGAGGAGGGCTACGACGACCCGGGCGCGGGCGGACGGTACGCCCTGCTGCGGCTCGTGCTGCCCGACGCGTGGGCGCTGCCCGCGGCGGCGCTGGGGACGGCGGCGGTGGCGGTGGCGGTGTGGTGGCGCGGTGACCCCGAACGCCCTTGGTGCGGAGCCCTGTTGACCACGGGTACGGGATTCCTCCTGTTCACGCCCGGCTACTCCTGGTACGCCCTGTTGCTCGTCGCTCTCGTCGCCCTGGACGGGCGCTGGGAGTGGCTCGGCGTCGCCCTCGCCGGCGCGGTGGCGTATCTGGCGGGTCCGGTCACCGGCCCGGACGGCGGCACCGCCGCCTACGGGGCGGCGGGGATCGTGGTGGGCGCGATGTGGTGGGCGCGGCGGCGGAACGTCGGACGGTCTGCGGGTGCGCGGCGGGACCTCACCGCGCGGACCACGGGACCGGACACGGCGTGGCCTCGGTGCGCGCGGCACGGGGCCGCCCGGGCGGCAGACGCCGGGGCGGCCCCGTACGGGCGCGGGCGACTCAGCCGTCGGCCCCGGCCGGGGTCGTCGTGGCGGTGAGGCCCAGCTTCTTGTTGGCCTCCAGGGCGAACTCGTTGGTGAACGTCTTGCCGAGGTCGAGCGACGGCTCCGCCTTGCCGACCATCACCTCGGTCGCGAGCACGGTCTTCGGGCCGCCGGCCGGCATGATGCCGTCCGGCAGGAACTGGTCCTTGTCCTGTTCCAGGGCCTTGATGTAGTCGTCCTTGGTCACCAGGTCGTTCGCCACGAACGACGACGGCAGCTTGTTCGCGATGTCGGCGGCGCTGTGCGTGTCCATCCAGTGCATCGTGGCCACGAGCGCGTTGACGACCTTCTGCACCGTGTCCTTGTGCGAGTTCACCCAGTCGGTACGGGCGAGGACGCTCGCCGCCGGCCAGGCGCCGCCCAGCGCGGCCTTGGCGCCGTCGGTGGTGGCCAGGTCGATCGCGGAGGCGCCGACCCCCTTCTTCTCGATCGCGGAGACGGTCGGCTGCGTGGTGATGACGCAGTCGGCCTTGCCGTTCTGGAGCGCGGCGATGGCGGTGGAGCCCGCACCGACCGCGATGCGGTTGAACTGGTCCTCCTTGAGGCCCTTCTGCGCGGCCATGAACTTGGTCAGGGTGTCGGTGCCCGAGCCGATGTCGGTGACGCCGAGCGTCTTGCCCTTGAAGTCGGCGGCCGACTTCACACCGCTCTTCGTCGTGCACATCTCCCGCTCGCCCGGCGCGCCGGACAGCTGGACGACCGACTCGATCCCCTTGCCCTTGGCCACGAAGTCGATCGCGTGGACGTACCAGGCGCCCGCCATGTCGACCTGCCCCGAGGCCATGGCGGTGTCGGCGCCGACACCGCCGTTCGCCTCGTTGCTCAGCTCGACCCTGACGCCGTACTTCTTGTAGAAGCCGAGGCTCTCGGCGAGCTGGTAGGGCAGGTAGATCTGCTTGTCGATGCCGCCGACCATGAGCTTGACGGTCGGCATGCCGCCGGAGCCGTCCGAGCCGGTGTCCGCGGAGCTGCTGGAACACGCGGTGACCGCGCCGAGGGTGAGGACGGTCGCGACCGCTGCGGTGAGTGCTCTCTTGAGCATGGCGGCTCATTCCTTTCAGATCCTGCTCGGGTCTTCCGGCACGCGGGGGCGGGTGACGAGACGAGCGGGGATACGGGGAGGGGGTGAAGGTGGTGGTGAGCGGGGGGGGAGAGACGGTTGGCGGAGAGGCCATTCAGGCCGGCGGCGCGGCGACCCGTCGCCCGGACGTCCGGCGCCGGCGGCTCGGCGGCGCGCCGCTCAGAGGCCCGCGGCCTCGGAGGGGCTCGGCGGACGCCAGGAGAGGAGCCGGTGTTCGAGCTTGCCGATCAGCCACTCCGCGCCCAGCACGATCACCGCGATGACGAGCATTGTGGCGAACACGCCGTTCGGGTCGAAGTTGTTCTGCGCGGTCTTGATGACCAGGCCGAGGCCGCTCTGCGCGCCGAGCACCTCGCCGACGAGCGCGCCGACGATGGCGAAGCCGAAGGCGCTGTGCAGGCTGGCGATGATCCAGGTGAGCGCGGAGGGCACCACGACGTGCCGGATGATCTGCCACTGGGACGCGCCGAGCACCCGGGCGTTGGCGAGGATGTTGCGGTCGACCTCGCGCACGCCCTGGAAGGCGTTGAAGAAGACGATGAAGAACACCAGCACCGCGGCGAGCAGGATCTTCGGGGTGACGCCGATGCCGAAGGCGACGATGAAGATCGAGCCGAGGACGATACGCGGGATCGCGTTGACCATCTTGATGTAGGGGCCCAGCACGTCGGCGAGATAGCGGCTCTGCCCGAGTGCGACGCCGAAGACCACGCCGGTGAGGGAGCCCACGACGAAGCCGAGGAGCGCCTCCTGGATGGTGGTCCAGATGTTCGCGTAGAAGGACCCGAACCCGGTGCCGTCCTGGAAGAGCTCGACCAGCCGCTTCGCGATGCCGGACGGCTGTCCGAAGAAGAACGGGTCGACGATGCCCCAGGTGGTGAACGCCTGCCAGCCGCCGATCACGAAGACCGCGAGGCCGACGCGCCCCGCCCAGACCTGGGCGACACGCCGCCGGGCGGCGCTGCGGGCGGCCGCCGCGGGCGAGCCCTTGCCGCCGTCGGCGACGGCGGCGGGAGCGGTGGACGTCGTGCTCATGCCTTGCCTCCTGCGGTGCTCGCGTAGGCGCGCTCCACCTCTTCGCGCAGCGTGTCCCAGATCTGGTGCTGGAGCTCGATGAACCGGGGCTGGAAACGGATCTCCTGGACGGAGCCGCGGGGCCGTGGCAGGTCGATGTCGAAGACCTCCTTGACCGAGCCGGGGCTGGAGGTCATCACGACCACCCGGTCCGCCAGCGCCACGGCCTCGTCGAGGTCGTGGGTGATGAAGATGACGGAGGGACGGATCTGCTCCCACAGATCCAGCAGCTCGGTCGACATGATCGCCTTGGTCTGCACGTCCAGGGCGCCGAACGGCTCGTCCATGATCAGGATCTTGGGTTCGTTGATCAGCGCCGCGGCCATCGCCACGCGCTTGCGCATGCCGCCGGACAGCTGGTGCGGATAGCGGTCCTCGAACCCGGCGAGACCGACCCTGCGCAGCCAGTCGCGCGCCTGGGCGAGCGCCTTCTGCTTGGGCACACCGCGGAAGACGGGACCCATCAGCACGTTGCCGAGGACGGTCTTCCAGGGCAGCAGCGCGTCGGCCTGGAACATGAAGCTGACGCCGTCGGTGATGCCGTCCACCTCGCGGCCGCCGACCTTGACCGAGCCCTCGCTGGGCCGGTCGAGCCCGGACACCATGCCCAGTGTCGTGGACTTGCCACAGCCCGTCGGACCCACCACGGCGCAGAACTGTCCCGGCTCCACGGTGAACGACACCCCTTGCAGCGCCGTGAACACCTCACCGGCAGGAGTCAGGAACCGCTTGGTGAGCCCGGAGATCTCGATACGTGCGTCGGCACGCTCTGTCGCACGGGAGACCGGGCTGGTCGCGACATCGTTTCGCGAAGCCATGGGCCGTCTCCTTCCCTTTCTCGGAGTGCCTCGAAGTTCCTCTTCTCGGAGTTCCTGGGGAGCCGCCGGGGAGTCGCTCAGGAGTCCCTGCGGGTCCCTCTCAGGTCGAGGCCAGGCAGACGCTAGAGGCAGCCGTTCGTGACGTCGCTGTTTCCGAGGTAACCCGCGAAAGTCGCGTAAAGGCGACTTCTGCTCGTTCTGCTCAGTGGCCGGGGGGTAGGCAGCGTTCCCGCCATCAGGCACAATCGCGCCACCACGGGTTACGGCGCAGGGGCCGGCCCGGCACGACGCACGCCGGAGCGAAGAGGCAGTTGTGGCGCCCATGTCTCGGGAGCATTGCCCCTAGGAGGTGAGGGCCGATGATCCGGACCCTGGTGGTGGACGACGACTTCCGGGTCGGCCAGATCCACAGCAGCTACGTACGCCGGGTCGAGGGCTTCGAGGTGGTCGGCCAGGCGGCGACCGTGGCGGAGGCCCTGGCGGCGGTACGGACGCTGCACCCGGACCTGCTGCTGCTGGACGTCTTCCTGCCCGACGGCAGCGGACTCGACATCCTGCGACAGCTCAGCCAGAACCCGGTCGTGTCCCGCCCCGACGCCCTCATGATCACCGCCGACCACGACATATCCTCCGTCCGTGCCGCCATGAAACTGGGCGCCGTCGGCTATCTGGTGAAGCCGTTCGGCTCCGCCGACCTCACCGAACGGCTCGGCGCCTACCGCGGGCTCCACGACCGCGTGGCCGCGCTCGGCCAGGCGACCGCCGCCGACCAGTCCGACGTGGACGCACTGTTCAGCGCCGCCCGCCCACCCGCGGTCCCCCGGTCCCCGTCCAAAGGCCACTCGGCGCCCACGCTCACCGCGATCCACCGGGCCCTGCGCACCGCCGGTACCGCCCTGTCGTCCGCCGAGACCGCCGAGCAGATCGGCGTCTCCCGCGCCACGGCGCAGCGGTACCTGTCCTACCTGGTCAAGGAGGGAACGGTCCTCCTGGAACTCCGCTACGGCAGCACCGGCCGCCCCGAACACCGCTATCGCACCGCCCACTGACCGGTCGCCGTGCGGCCCCGTATCCGGGCCGGACGACGGGATATTCCGTTCGCTCCGATCGGGTGCGGGCATAGGCTGCGCGATCATGGAGCATCGTCAACTCGGCCGCAGCGGCCTGAAGATCAGCGAAGTCACCTACGGAAACTGGCTCACCCACGGCGAGACCGTCGCCGAGGACAACGCCCTGGCGTGTGTGCGGGCCGCCCTCGACGCGGGAGTCACCACCTTCGACACCGCCGACGTCTACGCCCTCGGCGCCGCCGAGGAGCTGCTCGGCAAGGCGCTGGCCGGCGTTCGCCGCTCCTCGCTGGAGATCGCCACCAAGGTCTGTCTGCCGACCGGTGACGGCCCGAACGATCGCGGCCTGTCGCGCAAGCACATCATGGAGTCCTGTCACGCCTCCCTGCGGCGCCTCGGCACGGACTACGTCGACCTCTATCAGGCGCACCGCTTCGACGAAGAGGTGCCGCTGGAGGAGACCCTGATCGCGTTCGACGACCTGGTCCGCCAGGGCAAGGTCCTCTACCTCGGCGTCTCCGAGTGGACCGCGCCGCAGATCGCCTCCGCGCTGGAGCTGGCCGACCAGCTGGGGCTGCGCAGCCGGATCGTCTCCAACCAGCCGCAGTACAACATGCTGTGGCGGGTCATCGAGCCCGAGGTCCTCCCCCTGTGCCGGCGCGAGGGCATCGGCCAGTTCGTGTTCCAGCCCCTCGCCCAGGGCGTCCTCACCGGCAAGTACCAGCCCGGCGAGCAGCCTCCGTCCGGCTCCCGGGCCACGGTCGGCGGGCGGGCTCCGCGCTTCATCGGCCGCGTCCTCGGCCCGGAGCTGCTCACCCGCGTCCAGGGCCTGCGCCCGCTCGCCGAGCAGGCGGGCCTGACGATGGCGCAGCTGGCGGTCGCCTGGACCCTCAACCAGGAGGGCGTCTCCTCCGCGATCATCGGCGCCACGCGTCCCGAGCAGGTCACGGAGAACGCCGCGGCGGCGGGCGTCAGGCTCGACGCGGAGCTGCTGGCGGCGGTGGACGAGGTCCTCGGCGGCCTGGTGGACCGCGACCCGTCGAAGACGGCCCGGCTGATGGACGTCGACCCGGCCTGGCAGGGTTAGCGGTCCCGCCGGGGTTCCCCTCCCCTTCGCCCGGCCCGGGCCGTAGCGGTTACCGCCCGGTGCGGAGGCCGGGGAACCCCGTCGGCAGCGGCGCGAGTTCGTCCTCCGGGCCCCCGACGACCCAGGTCGTGCCGTCGACCGTGACCGACGGGCCGGAGCCGTGTCCGGCCGTGCGGCGGGTGAGGGGGACGCAGAGGTAGGCGTCGCTCGCCGGGACGGGAAGGCTGAGGGCCTCGGCCATGGCACGGCCGCGCGGGTTGCCCGCGAGGAGCAGCAGGCCCTCGGCGCGCAGGGCGGCGCCGGCGAGGCGGACGACGCGCTCGCGGGCCCGCTCCCACTCGCGCTCGTGGATCAGCGGGCGCAGAGCGGTGGCGGGCACCGTGCGGAAGCGGACGCGGCGGAAGAACTCGGCGACGCGGGTCACGTCGTCGGGTTCGGCGAGGACGGCCGTACGGGCGTCGGGTTCGAGGCCCAGGAGGACGTTCTCGGGGAGGGGCGCGTCGCGGTGGAGCCAGAGGACGCTGCCGGGCGCGACGCGCGGCGGCCCGCCCCGTACCAGCCCCGCCGACCAGCGGGCGGCGACCTCGTCCACGTAGAGGAGCAGGCACATCCGGTCGCTCGGGCGGCGGTCGCCGAACTCCCGGTCGGGGCCGTGCGGGACCACCTCGGCGTGCAGGGGTACGGGCTTGCCCGGGCGTTCCCAGGTCAGCGGGCCGCTCGGGCCGCGGCGGAACGGGAAGGTGCCCTCGGCGAGCCGTCGCTCCAGATCCACCGAGATGCCGGCCACTTCCACCATGCTCAGGTCAGCCGGGTCGAAGCGGCCCGTGCCGCGCTTGGCGAGGGCAGTGTCGACGGTGTCGCGAAGCGTCCGGGCGAGCATCTCCCCCTGCGGATCCAGCTCGTTGAACACCCTCGCGAGTGCGAGGAGTTCGGCGTCCCAGCGACTGAGGTCCACCTGCGGGGTGAGGATCACGCACACCATCGTGCCCGTCCCGGTGCGCACTTCGCGCGGCGTGAGGCGGAGGGCGAGCTCGGAGTCCGCCGCGACGTGCGAGATCGTCGCGTACGCCTCCGGGGAGACGCAGAGGGTGGTGTCGTCCGGGTAGTTCTCCGACGTGCGGACGAAGTCCTCGAACCGCAGCATCGTCCGGGTGTACTCGACGGCGGCGTCGGTGCCCGGCGGCTCCACCACCGGCCCCCGGTGGACCGCAGCTTCCGGTCCACGTCGGTGACCGAGTACTGCAGCTCGCGCGGCGCGTCCGGCGCGTACGCGACCACCACGCCCTGCCCCTCGTAC
>NZ_JBSGIW010000097.1:0-28981 GCF_053605265.1 Streptomyces sp. NPDC003943
CTCCTCCCGGGTCCTCCCTCCCCATTTCCCACATCGGGCGGCCCCCCCCCCCGCACACCCCGCGGGGCGGGGGCGCCGACGGTGAGGCTCGTTACGTTGCCTTACAGACCGAGGTCGACCTCGAACTCGCCGGCCTCCAGGATCGCCTTGACGGCCGTCAGGTAGCGGGCCGCGTCGGCGCCGTCCACCAGACGGTGGTCGTAGGAGAGCGTCAGGTAGGTCATGTCGCGGACGCCGATGACGGTGCCCTCGGCGGTCTCGATGACGGCCGGACGCTTGACCGTGGCACCGATGCCCAGGATGGCGACCTGGTTCGGCGGCACGATGATCGTGTCGAACAGCGCACCGCGCGAGCCGGTGTTGGAGATGGTGAAGGTCGCACCGGACAGCTCGTCCGGCGTGATCTTGCTGGCGCGGACCTTGCCGGCCAGCTCGGCCGTGGCCTTGGAGATGCCGGCGATGTTCAGGTCGCCCGCACCCTTGATGACCGGCGTCATCAGACCCTTCTCGGAGTCCACGGCGATGCCGATGTTCTCCGAGTCGAAGTACGTGATGGTGCCCTCGTCCTCGTTGATCCGGGCGTTGATGACCGGGTGGGCCTTCAGCGCCTGGGCCGCCGCCTTCACGAAGAACGGCATCGGGGAGAGCTTGACGCCCTCGCGGGCGGCGAACGCGTCCTTGGCACGGGCGCGCAGCTTCATCAGCTTGGTGATGTCGACCTCGACGACCGAGGACAGCTGGGCCTGGCCGTGCAGCGCCTTCATCATGTTGTCGCCGATGACCTTGCGCATGCGGGTCATCTTGACCGTCTGGCCACGCAGCGGGGAGACCTCCAGGGCGGGGGTCTTCGGCGCGGCGGCGGCCGGAGCGGCGGCGGGGGCCGGAGCGGCGGCGGCCTTCTTGGCCTCGGCGGCCGCGAGGACGTCCTGCTTGCGGATGCGGCCGCCGACGCCCGAACCCTTGACGGTCGCCAGGTCGACACCGTTCTCGGTGGCGAGCTTGCGGACCAGCGGGGTCACGTAGGCGCCGTCCTCCGCCGGCTGTGCGGCGGCGGCAGGGGCGGGGGCGGCCGGGGCGGCAGCCGGAGCCGGGGCGGCGACCGGAGCGGCCGGGGCGACCGGAGCCGGGGCCGGAGCCGGGGCCGGAGCCGGAGCCGGAGCCGGGGCAGCGGCCGGAGCCGGGGCAGCGGCCGGGGCCGGGGCGGCGGCGGGGGCCGGGGCGGCAGCCGGGGCCGGGGCGGCCGGAGCGGCACCCGCGGCACCGATGACGGCCAGCTTGGCGCCGACCTCGGCGGTCTCGTCCTCACCGACGACGATCTCCAGGAGAACGCCGGAGGCGGGGGCGGGGATCTCGGTGTCGACCTTGTCCGTGGAGACCTCGAGCAGCGGCTCGTCGGCCTCGACGGTCTCGCCGACCGACTTCAGCCAGCGGGTGACGGTGCCCTCGGTGACGGACTCGCCGAGCGCCGGCAGGACGACGTCGGTGCCCTGGGCGGCACCGGCGGGGGCGGCGGCCGGAGCCTCGGCGGCGGGCGCCGGGGCGGCCGGGGCCTCGGCCACGGGGGCCGGAGCCGGCTCGGCGGCCGGAGCCGGAGCGGCCTCGGCGGCGGGGGCCGGGGCAGCCGCGGGGGCGCCGGAGCCGTCGTCGATGATGGCCAGCTCGGCGCCGACCTCGACCGTCTCGTCCTCGGCGACCTTGATGGAGGCCAGGATGCCCGAGGCGGGGGCGGGGATCTCGGTGTCGACCTTGTCGGTCGAGACCTCGAGCAGCGGCTCGTCGGCCTCGACACGCTCGCCCTCGGCCTTGAGCCAGCGGGTGACGGTGCCCTCGGTGACGCTCTCGCCGAGCGCCGGCAGGGTTACGGAAACCGACATGGTTTCAGTTGCTCCTAACGAATTGCGGAAGTTGGTCGTCGCGCCCTGTGATGACGTGAGCGTCAGTCGTGGGAGTGCAGAGGCTTGCCGGCCAGGGCCAGGTGGGCCTCGCCGAGCGCCTCGTTCTGCGTCGGGTGGGCGTGGATGAGCTGCGCGACCTCCGCCGGCAGCGCCTCCCAGTTGTAGATCAGCTGCGCCTCGCCGACCTGCTCGCCCATGCGGTCACCGACCATGTGGACGCCGACCACGGCACCGTCCTTGACCTGGACGAGCTTGATCTCGCCCGCGGTCTTCAGGATCTTGCTCTTGCCGTTGCCCGCGAGGTTGTACTTCAGGGCGACGACCTTGTCCGCGCCGTAGATCTCCTTGGCCTTGGCCTCGGAGATGCCGACCGAGGCGACCTCCGGGTGGCAGTACGTCACCCGCGGCACGCCGTCGTAGTCGATCGGCACGGGCTTCAGACCGGCCAGCCGCTCCGCGACCAGGATGCCCTCGGCGAAGCCGACGTGCGCGAGCTGGAGCGTCGGGACCAGGTCGCCGACCGCGGAGATCGTGGGCACGTTGGTCCGCATGTACTCGTCCACCAGGACGTAGCCGCGGTCCATGGCGATGCCCTGCTCCTCGTAGCCGAGACCGGCCGAGACCGGGCCGCGGCCGATGGCGACGAGCAGCACCTCCGCCTCGAAGGTCTTGCCGTCGGCCAGGGTGACCTTGACACCGTTCTCGGTGTACTCGGCCGACTGGAAGAACGTGCCCAGGTTGAACTTGATGCCACGCTTGCGGAAGGCGCGCTCGAGCAGCTTGGAGCTGTTCTCGTCCTCGACCGGGACGAGGTGCTTCAGGCCCTCGATGACCGTCACGTCGGTGCCGAAGGACTTCCACGCCGAGGCGAACTCGACGCCGATGACACCGCCGCCGAGGATGATCGCGGACTCCGGCACCCGGTCCAGGGTCAGCGCGTGGTCCGAGGAGATGATCCGGTTGCCGTCGATCTCCAGACCCGGGAGCGACTTCGGCACGGAGCCGGTGGCGAGGAGGACGTGACGGCCCTCGACCCGGCGGCCGTCGACGTCGACGGAGGTCGGGGACGACAGGTGGCCGGTGCCCTCGATGTACGTCACCTTGCGGGAGGCGACGAGACCCTGCAGACCCTTGTAGAGGCCCGAGATCACGTCGTCCTTGTACTTGTGCACGGCCTTGATGTCGATGCCCTCGAAGGAGGCCTTGACACCGAACTGCTCCGCCTCGCGCGCCTGGTCGGCGACCTCGCCGGCGTGGAGCAGGGCCTTCGTCGGGATGCAGCCGTTGTGCAGGCAGGTGCCGCCGAGCTTGTTCTTCTCGATCAGTGCGACGTCCAGGCCCAGCTGCGCTCCGCGCAGCGCCGCGGCGTAACCGCCGCTACCGCCGCCGAGGATCACTAGGTCGAAAACGGTGCTGGCGTCGTTCGCCACGTCACGTCCTCCATGCATGTGCGCTCGTCGCCGGTCGTCGATGACCGGGCGGCGGCTCCGGGTGTCCGGCCGCATATTTGTCGGCCCTGTGGTGGGGGCCCTGTCCTGCCGAGAACCCATCTTCGCACTTGTTGCCGGACGGCGGGACGCGGGGCCGCGCTCTGAGACGGCGGATAGTCCGTACGGACGGGCGACGGCCACGTACGAAGCTACGGATTTCGTCGCGAGCGAACGGCCCCCAGGTCGATGACCTGGGGGCCGTGGCGCGAATCACTCGGTGAGGCGGGCCGGATCGGAGCCGGATCGGAGCCGGGCCGGAGCCGGATCGGGTCCGGAGCCGGATCGGTTCCGGATCAGTTCCAGACCCGGAACCGGACCGGACCCGGAGCCGGATCGGTTCCGGACCCGGATCGGCTCCGGACCCGGATCACCTCCCGACCTGGATCAGAGGTCGCCGTCCGCCGTCCGCTCCGCGAGCCGCACCAGGGTGCGCACCGAGGAGCCGGTGCCGCCCTTCGGGGTGTAGCCGTACGGGGCGCTCTCGTGGAAGGCCGGGCCCGCGATGTCGAGGTGGGCCCAGGTGATGCCCTCGCCGACGAACTCCTGCAGGAACAGGCCGGCCACCAGGCCGCCGCCCATCCGCTCGCCCATGTTGGCGATGTCCGCGGTGGCGGAGTCCATGCCCTTGCGCAGGTCCGCCGGGAGCGGCATCGGCCAGGACTGCTCGCCGACCTCCTCGGCGATCTCGTGGATCGCGGAGCGGTAGTCGTCGTCGTTGGCCATGATGCCGAAGGTGCGGTTGCCGAGCGCCAGGACCATGGCGCCCGTCAGGGTGGCGACGTCGACGATCGCGTCCGGGTGCTCCTCCGAAGCCCTGGTCAGTGCGTCCGCGAGGACCAGGCGGCCCTCGGCGTCCGTGTTGAGGACCTCGACGGTCTTGCCGCTGTACATGCGCAGCACGTCACCGGGGCGGGTGGCGGAGCCGGACGGCATGTTCTCGGCGAGCGCCAGCCAGCCGGTGACGTTGACCTCGAGACCCAGGCGGGCGGCGGCGACGACGGCGGAGAACACGGCGGCGGCGCCGCTCATGTCGCACTTCATCGTCTCGTTGTGGCCGGCCGGCTTCAGCGAGATGCCGCCCGAGTCGTAGGTGATGCCCTTGCCGACCAGGGCCAGGGTCTTCTCCGCCTTGGGGTGGGTGTAGGCGACGCGGACCAGGCGCGGCGGGTTCACCGAGCCGTTGCCGACGCCCAGGATGCCGCCGTAGCCGCCCTTGGTGAGCGCCTTCTCGTCGAGCACCTGGACCTTGAGGTTGTGCTCCTTGCCGGCGGCCTGCGCGGCGGCGGCGAACGCGGCCGGGGTCAGGTCGTTCGGCGGCTGGTTGATCAGGTCGCGGGCGCGGTTCATCTCCTCGGCGACGGTCCGCGCGCGGTCCGCGGCGGCCTTGTACGCCTTGTCGCGCGGCTTGGCGCCGAGCAGGGCGACCTCGCCGAGCGGCTTCTTGCGGCCCTCGCCGTCCTGGTACGCGGTGTAGGCGTACGCGCCGAGCAGCGCGCCCTCGGCGATGGCGGCGGCGTCCTCGGGGGCGCCGATCGGCAGCGCGAAGGCGGCCTTCTTCACGCCGGCCAGGGCGCGGGCGGCGGTGCCGGCGGCGCGGCGCAGCGCCTCGGCGTCGAAGCCCTCGCCGTCCTCGGGCGCGGAGCCCAGGCCGACGACGAGCACGACGGGGGCCTTGAGGCCGGCCGGCGAGGGAAGCTTGGTCGCCTCACCCTCTGCGCCGGTGGCACCCAGAGTGTCCAGGACGGCGGCCAGGCCGCCGTCGAACGCCTGGTCGACGGCCTCGGCGCCGGGGGCCACGACGAGGGTCTTCCCGGACTTCGCGGCGCCGACCACGACGACGTCGGCGCGCAGCGTCGCCGCGCCGGCGGTGCTGAGAGTGAGAGCAGTCACGGTGGTGAAATCTCGCTTCCGTTGAGTTCTGTGGCGGTCGAGGGATGGGCCGACCGTGCCCGCCGCATCGTATTTCGGCCCGAAGAGCGCCCGGACACGAGGTTACGCTCGCTCACCGCTTTCGCTCACGGCGACGGTGATTCACTCGTCCGTGGTGTCTCTGTCCGGTTTACGTCGCGGGCCCCGCGACCCCGTTCCAGACTCGGCTCGCGTCACCGGGCCGCGTCGGCTCCGCGTCAACTCCGACGCGCCTTCGAACGCGCCTCGACCACGCCATCCACTGCGACATCTCCACAGGTCCCGCCGCCCCGGCGGGCCTGCCGAGGGGGGACACCACCGATGGATTCCAGCCGCTCCCGCACGCCCAGAACCTCCCGCGCCGCGATCCGAGCCGCGGCCGGCCGGGACTCCGGGCTCGCCGCCCGAAGCGCGGCCCGCGGCGGCTCCCGGCTTGCCGCGCTCGCCGCCGCCGCGCTGCTCGCCACCGTCGTCCCCTCCGCGCAGGCGGGCGCCGCGACGACCACCCCGCGCGTCGACCTGACCGTGCTCGTCGTCGACGACGGAGGCAGCGCGGTCCAGGCGATCACCGCCGAGCTGACCGGCTCCGGCATCCCGTACCGCCGGATCGACCTCGACGACCCGAACCGGCCCGTGCTCACCGCGGCCTTCCTCCACGACACGGTCGACGGCCGGCCGCGCGCCAGGTACCAGGGCGTCGTCCTGCCCCACGAGGCCGTCTTCGGCCCCGACTCCACCGAGCAGGCCGCGCTCGTCGCGTACGAGCAGGACTTCGGCATCCCGCAGGTCGACGCCTACACCTGGGCCCACCCCGACGTCGGCCTCGACTACACGTCCGACGGCGGCTGGGCCGGCGTCCTCGACGGAGCCCGCGCCTACGTCACCCCCGCCGGGCAGGCCGGGCCCTTCCGGGACCTGCGCGGGACCGTCACCTTCGACGACAACGACCCGGACGTCTCGGAGAGTTACGGCTACGCCGGCCGCCCCCGGGCCGGCTACACCAGCTACCTCGACATGCCCGCCGCCGACGGCGGCCGGATGAGCCTGATCGGCGAGTACGCCCACGACGGACGCCGCGAACTCGTCGTCACCTTCGCCTACAACCCGTACCAGCGGCAGTTCCGGGTGCTCGCCCGCGGCATCGTCGACTGGCTCACCCAGGGCGTCCACCTCGGCCAGAGCCGCAACTACCTCTCCGTGCACGTCGACGACGTCCTCGCCCCCGACGCCCGCTGGGACACCGTCCGCAACTGCACCCCCGGCGACAACGACTGCCCAGGCGGCGACGACGCCGGCGCCAACCCGGTCCGGATGACCGCCGACGACGCCGCGTACGCCGCCGCCTGGCAGAAGTCCTCGGGCTTCCTCCTCGATCTGGTCTACAACGGCGGCCAGGGGGAGGAGTGGAAGACCGAGCACGGCGGCAGCGACCCGCTGGCCGCCCGGCTGCTCGCCGACCGGGCGCAGTACCGCTGGGTCAACCACACCTACACCCACGCCTTCCTCGGCTGCGTCCAGGACACCACCACCGTGCCCTGGAGCTGCGCCAAGGACGCCACCGGCGCGGTGCGGTGGGTGAGCCGCAGCGAGATCTCCGCGCAGATCCGCGACAACCTCGACTGGGCCACCGGCAAGGGCGTCTCCGTCGACCGCACCGAGCTCGTCACCGGCGAGCACTCCGGCCTGAAGACCCTGCCGCAGCAGCCCGTCGACAACCCGAACCTGGCCGGCGCCCTCGCCGACAACGGCATCAGATGGACCGCGAGCGACGCCTCCCGCGAGCCGCGGCAGCGCTCCGTCGGCACCGGCTACGGCGCCGCCCTGACCGTGCCCCGCCACCCCATGAACGTGTACTACAACGTGGGCACCGCCGCCGAGATGACCGACGAGTACAACTGGATCTACACCTCGCGCGCCGACGGCGGCAGCGGCCTCTGCGAGAACAACCCCGCCTCCACCTGCCTGCCCGCCCCGCTCGACCCGGCCACCGGCTACGCCGCGTACATCGCGCCGCGCGAGGCCCGCACCGCCCTCACCCACGTCCTCGGCAACGACCCGCGCCCGCACTACGTCCACCAGTCCAACCTCGCCGAGGAACGCCTGCTCTACCCCGTCCTCGACCAGGTCCTCGCCGACTACAGGGCCGTCTACGCCGCCAACACCCCGCTCGTGAACCCGCGCCAGAAGGACGTCGGCACCGAGCTGAGCCGCCGCGCCGACTGGGAGCGGGCGCTCGCCGCCGGCCAGGTCACCGCCTACCGCGTCGGCGACACCGTCACCGTCAAGGCCCCCTCCGGCGTCGCCGTCCCCGTCACCGCCCCCGAGGGCACCCGCAAGCAACTCCTGCTCGGCACGACAGCGTTCGGCACCCCGTACGCCGGCACCCGGTCCGCCTGGACCACACCCGAACTGCTCCAGACCGCCGTCACGCTCAAGCTGCCGACGACCTGACCAGCCCGCCTCGCGTCCGGGGGGACACGCACATGCCGAGCAGCGGCCGTCACGTCACCATGCTCACCGAAGGCACCTATCCGCACGTCCACGGCGGCGTCAGCACCTGGTGCGACCAGCTCGTCCGGGGCATGCCCGAAGTCGACTTCCACGTCCTCGCCCTCACCGGCAGCGGCCGCGAACCCGTCACCTGGGAACTGCCGCCGAACCTCACCGCCCACACCTCCTTCCCGCTCTGGGGCGCCGCCCCGGAGCGGGCCCGGTGCGCGCCGCGCGGCCGGGCCGCCCGCCGCTTCCTCGGCGCGTACGAACGCCTGCTGCTCGCGATCCTCGACCCGGCGGCGGGCTGCGACTTCGGCGACAGCCTGTACGCACTCGCCGGGCTCGCCCGCGAGGGCCGGCTCACCGCCGCCCTGCGCTCCGAGCGCGTCCTGCGCTCCCTGATGTGGATCTGGACCATGCCGCACCTGCCGACGGCCGCGGCCCGGCCCACCGTCCACGACGCCCTCACCGCCACCGACCTGCTGGAACACGCGCTGCGCCCGCTCGCCGCCCGGATATCCGAGGGCCGCGTCGCGCACGCCGTCTCCAGCGGACTCGCCACCCTGCCGGCGCTCGCCGCCCAGCACTTCGAAGGGGTGCCCTTCCTGCTCACCGAACACGGCATCTACCTGCGCGAGCGCTACCTCGGCTACCGCACCGAGGCCCAGCGCTTCCCCGTCAAGGCCCTGCTCCTCGGCTTCTACCGCGAACTCAACACCCTCGGCTACCGCAAGGCCGACCTCATCACCCCCTGCAACCAGTACAACCGGCGCTGGGAGGAACGCGGCGGCGCCCCCGCCGACCGCATCCGCACCGTCTACAACGGCGTCGACCCCGCCGCCTTCCCCTGGGCCGGCCCCGAGCCCGAGACCCCCACGCTCAGCTGGGTGGGCCGCGTCGACCCCATCAAGGACCTGGAGACCCTGATCCGGGCCTACGCGATCTGCCGCGCCGAACTGCCCGAGCTGCGGCTCCGGTTGTTCGGCCCGGTCCCGGCCGGCAACGAGGACTACCGCACCCGCCTGGAGAAACTCGCCGCCGAACTCGGCGTCGCCGACGGCGTCACCTTCGAGGGCCGCACCTCCGACGTCGCCGGGGCCTACGCCTCCGGCAACGTCGTCATGCTCTCCTCCATCAGCGAGGGCTTCCCCTTCTCCCTCATCGAGTCCATGTCCTGCGGCCGCGCCACGGTCTCCACCGACGTCGGCGGCGTCCGCGAGGCCGTCGGCGACACCGGCCTCGTCGTCCCGCCCCGCGAACCCGCCGTCATGGCCGCCGCCGTCACCGAGCTGCTGCGCGACGACGCCCGCCGCGCCGACCTGGCCCGCCGCGCCCGTCAACGCGTCGTCGACCGCTTCACCCTCCACCGCTCCGTCGACGGCTTCCGCCGCATCTACCTCGAACTCGCGGGCCGTCCCACCGTCCCGCCCGTCGAGCCCGAGGACTGGACGGTCCGCCTCACCGACCCGTGGCGGCAGACGTGGGCCGAGGGGGTGCCGGCATGAACGGCTCGCCGTGGCCGAGACGGGGCACGAGGAGCGACTCGCCGGCCGGCGGACCGGCCGTGCCTGCGGCGCCGGTGGCACTCACAGCCTGCCGGCGCCCTGCCCGGCCCGAGGGGGTGCAGGCGTGAGCGGCTCCCTCTGGCTGAAGCCGGGCACGACCGGCGACTCGCTGCCGACGATCCCGCGGCAGCGGACGACGGCCGCGCCGGATCCGGTGACCGCGCTTGCCGGCCCGGGCCCGCAGGCCCCCGACGCCGGACCCGCCCCGGTGGCGCGGCCCGTACCGAGCGGCCCGCACGGGGCCGGGGCGTCCCCCGAGGAACTGACCCTGGCCGCCGGACCGCCCACGCCCGAGGCGCCGCCGGTACGACCGGGGCCCGCCCGGCCGGGGCCAGGCCGAGCCCTCGGCGCCCCGGCGCCGACCTCGGCCCGTACCGTCCGCGGCCCGCAGGCGCTGTCCGGCGGTGCCAGCTCGCCCGGTGCGTCCGAGGTGGCCCGTACCGTCCGCCGTCCGCAGGCGCTGCCGGGCGGGGCCACTTCACCCGGTGCGTCCGAGGCGGCCAGGGCCGCCCGCGGCCCGCAGGGACGACCCTGCGGTGCCGCCTCGCCCCCTGGGACGGAGCCCTGCGGTGCCGCCTCGCCCCCCGGGACGGAGTACGCCCCCGACCCGCTCGACGACCTCGTCGCCCGGCTCGACGCGCTCGCCGCCGTCGCCGTGCACCCCGACGAGATAGCCGCGATCCTGGAGTCGGACGGCATGACGGACGATCACATCCGGCTCACCTACGGCCGGGCCGACTCCTTCGCCCTCGCCGAGGACCTCTACGCCCGCACCGAGCGCCGCCACCCCGACCCCGAGGCGCCGGCCGCCGGGCCCTGGCACACCGGGCTCGCCGGCTGCCTGCTGCGTGGGCTCGTCTTCGCGCTGCCGGGGCTCGCGTACGTGCTCGGGGCGCCGATCCTGGCCCACGGGCCCGGGCGGTACGGGCTGCCGCCGGGGAGCGTGCCGCTGTTCGCGGGGGCGGTCACCGGGTGGGTGTGGAACCAGGCCCTGGCGCACCGCGCGTACAGCTGGCTCGGGCTCGGCGACCGGCGGGCGGCCGTACGGGCGCTGCGCACCGGCGCGCCGGCCGGGGCGCTCGCGGGCGCGGCGGTCGCGGTGGCGGCGGCCGGGCCGGGGGAGGGGCCGGCCGCGCTGTTCGGGGCCGGGCAGGCGGTGTACCTGGCGGCGGCGACCGTGCTGCTCGTCCTCGGACGCGAACGCGCCCTGCTCGCCGCCCTGTTGCCGCTCGCCGGCGCCGTCCCGGCCTTCCGCTACGACCTGCCGGAGCCGCTGCGGATCGCCCTGCTGCTGCTCTCGCTCGCCGCCACCACCGTCTTCGCGGGGCTCACGCTGCGCGGCGGCCGCGCCGGGGGCCGCGGCGGACCGCCGTTCGCCGCCTCCCTCCCGTACGGCCTGTTCGGCCTCGGCAGCGGACTGCTCGTGCTCGGCGTCGGCGCCGACGCCGTCATCGCGCTCAGCCTGTCCATGGGCCCGGCCGAATGGCTCCTGCACCGCTTCCGGGGCGCCAGCCTCACCCGGCTGCGGCTGCTGACCACCGCGTACGAGTTCCGGCGTGCCGTCACCGGCATGCTGGTCCGCTGCCTCGGCGGCTACCTCGCCCTGCTGCTCGCCCTCACCCTCACCGCCGGGGCCCTGTGGCCCGGCGCCGCCGCCGTGTCCGCGGGGCGGATCGTCGCGCTGCTGCTGGTCGGCGCGGTGCTGTGGCTGGGACTGCTGCTGCAGGCGTTCGGCGCGGTGTCGAGCGCGGCCGTGGTGTGCCTGCTGGCCGCCGTCGCGCAGGCGCTGGCGCCGGCGGCCGGGCCGGTCGCGGCGGGTCTGGCGGCGGCCGTGCTGTGCGTGCTGACCTGTGTCCTGCTGGTTCGACCGACCGCCCACCGCTTCTAGGGGCCCGGAGGCCCGGACTGTGACATCCCTGAAAACGCCGGAATCAACCAGATCGACGAAACCGCCGAAGCCCTCGGCGGCCCCGACAGCCCCGACGGCCTCGAAGCCGTCGGCGGCCCCCACACCCCCCACAGCCCCCTTGTCCTCGAAGCCCCTGATCCTCGTGCCGTTCTACGAGCACCCCGCCGACCGCCCCGAGGACTGGGCCGCCGTCGTCGCGGCCGCCCCGGCCCTCTACGGTGTCGTCCTCAATCCGGCGAGCGGCGCGGGCCGCGCCCCCGACGCGGCGTTCGCCGAGGTCGCGGCGCGGCTGCGGGCGGCCGGGGTGCGGGTCCTCGGCTACGCGGACACCGACTACGGCCGCCGCCCGCACGCCGACGTCGTCGCCGACCTCGTACGGCACCGCGACTGGTACGGCGCCGACGGCGCGTTCCTCGACCAGGTGCCGACCGAGCCGGCCGCGCTGCCGCACTACCGCCGCCTCACCGTGGCCGCGCGGGCCGCCGGCGCCGCGACCCTGGTCCTCAACCACGGCGCCCACCCGGCCCCCGGCTACGAGGAACTCGCCGACCTCCTCGTCACCTTCGAGGGCCCCTGGGACGCCTACCGCGCCCTCGACCTCCCGGTCGCCGACCACTACTGCCACCTCGTCTACGCGGCCCCCGCCGACGCCCCGCGCCCGGCGACCCCCGTCCACTGCGCCGTGCCGGGCACGGGCGCGCACCCGTGGGGCACGCTGCCGCACACCCTGGAGCCCGTCCGGTGACCCGCCGCCTGCTGCCCCCGCTCGCCCTCGTCCTGCTCCTGCTCGCGGCCTGCACGACGACGCCTCCCGCCCCGGATCCCAAGCCGCGGGCCGACCGCTGGCAACCGGCCCCCGGTCTCGCCTGGCAGTGGCAGCTCAGCGGCCGCCTCGACCCCTCCGTGGACGTGCCCGTCTACGACATCGACGGCTTCGACCATCCGGCCACCACCGTCGCCGGCCTGCACCGCCGTGGCCGCAAGGTCATCTGCTACGTCTCCACCGGCGCCTGGGAGGACTTCCGCCCCGACGCCGCGAAGTTCCCGAAGGCGGTCCTCGGCAAGGGCAACGGCTGGCCCGGCGAACGCTGGCTCGACATCCGCCGCACCGACCTCCTCGCCCCCCTCATGGCCGGCCGCCTCGACCTGTGCCGCACCAAGGGCTTCGACGCGGTCGAACCCGACAACATGGACGGCTACCAGAACGACACCGGCTTCCCCCTCACCCCCGCCGACCAGCTCCGCTACAACCGCCTCATCGCCCGCCTCGCCCACGACCGCGGCCTCGCCGTCGGCCTCAAGAACGACCTCGACCAGATCCCCGACCTGCTCCCCGACTTCGACTTCGCGGTGAACGAGCAGTGCGCCCAGTACGGAGAGTGCGACCGGCTCGTCCCGTTCGTGAGGGCGGGCAAGGCGGTGTTCCACGTGGAGTACGAGCTGGAGGTGGGGGAGTTCTGCGCGGAGGCGCGGAGGCTGGGCCTCAGCTCCATGCGGAAGAGGTACGAGCTGGGGGCCTGGCGGCAGGCCTGCTGAGCCACCGTCCCCTTCGGCCGGACTTCCGGCCGGACTCAACCCAGCGTCAGCACCACCAACGCCACCGTCCCCGCCGTCTCCGCCACCGCCCCGAACACGTCCCCCGTCACCCCGCCGAAGCGTGCCACGCACCGCCGCAGCAGCAGCTCCGCGGCCCCCAGCGCGGCCGCCGCGGCCAGCGCGTGGCGGAGCGCGTCGTACGGGGAGAACAGCGCGCCGGCGGCCGCGCTCAGCAGGACGGCCAGGCCGGTCGCCAGGGCGGCGGCCCGGACCGGGACCGTCGCGGCGACGATCGCGCCGAGGCCCTCGGGGCGGGCCGCGGGGACGCCCTCGCGGGAGGCGAGGGTGAGGGCGAGGCGGGCGACGGTCGCGGCGAGCGCGGCGGCGACCGTGCCGTACGCCCAGCTCTCGGCGTACAGCTGGGAGAGCGCGGCGATCTGGGCGAGGAGGACGAAGACGAGGGTGATGACGCCGAAGGGGCCGATGTCGGACTGCTTCATGATCCGCAGGGCGTCCTCCGCGGGCTTGCCGCTGCCGAGCCCGTCGGCGGTGTCCGCGAGACCGTCGAGGTGGAGGCCGCGCGTGAGCACGGCGGGGACGGCCGCGGTGAGGACCGCGGCGAGCAGCGGGCCCGCGCCGAGGACCAGCGACACGCCGCCGGCCGCGGCCGCGCACAGGCCGACGACGAGGCCCGCGAGCGGGGCGCAGAGCATCCCGGCCCGGGCCGCGTCGCGGTCCCAGCGGGTGATGCGGGCGGGGAGCACGGTGAGGGTGCCGAAGGCGAATCGCAGGCCGTCCATCCGCGGAAGGGTAGTGCCCCGCCGTGGAGGCTAAATTGGCTGTACCGGACGAAAACTGACCAATCGGCAGAGGGTGGCATGGGTCACTGGTTCTCCCGCAACATCGTCGAACCCGGAAAGCTCCCGCTCTTCCTGGCCCTGACCGCCTTCGTGGTGACCTTCCTCGTCACCCGCACCATCACCCGCCTCATCCGGGCCGGCAAGGGCCCCTTCGGCAACGTCTCCTCGGGCGGGGTGCACATCCACCACGTGGTGCCGGGCGTCGTGCTCAGCGTGCTCGGCGGCTTCGGGGCGGTCAGCAGCGGCCGGCACGGGGTCACGGCCGCGGTCTTCGCGGTGGTGTTCGGCATCGGCGCCGGGCTCGTCCTCGACGAGTTCGCGCTGATCCTGCACCTCGACGACGTCTACTGGACGGACGCCGGCCGGCAGAGCGTCGAGGTCGTCGTCCTCACCGCCACCCTCGTGCTGCTCACGCTCACCGGCTTCTCGCCGCTCGGTGTCAACGACATGACGGGGGAGGAGCGCCAGGACCGGGCGACCCTGATCCTGACCCTCGCCGTCAACTTCCTCTTCGTCCTGATCACCCTGGTGAAGGGAAAACTGCGGCTGGCGATCATCGGCACCCTCGTGCCGTTCGTCGCGATCATCGGGGCCGTCCGGCTCGCCCGCCCCGGCTCCTGGTGGGCCCGCAGGCTCTACGCCCGCCGGCACCGCGCCCGCGCCCGCGCCCGGATCCGCGCCTACCGGCACGACAAGCGCTGGACCCGGGTACGGAGGAGGGTTCAGGACCTGATCGGCGGCTTCCAGGAGCGCGTCCCGGGCCGCGGCGGCTCCACGTCGTCGAGCTGAGCCAGCGGCCCGCGCCGCTGCTCCCGCCACTCCTGGAAGGCGATCACGAGGAGTACGGCGGCGATGGCGGCGATGTGCTCCTTGCCCGCCAGGTTGTTCTTGACCAGCACCTCGACGACCATCGAGACGATCACCAGGATCCCGGTCCACCTCGCCCGGTAGCGCCAGCACACGTACACCGCGAGGCCCACCACCGCCGCCGAGGGCCCGGTGTCCACGATCTGCGCGTCGGAGCCGGGCAGCCCCAGCGGGTTGTCGGGGCCGAGGGCGATGCCGACGCGCGCGTAGAGCGTGCCGGCCAGCGTCGCCGTGTACGCGATGAGCAGCGTCCGCCACCGGCCCAGGCAGATCTCGGCGATCCCGAACACCAGCAGGACCTGCCCGAGCGCGCCCCACACCGGCAGGTCGAGCGCCGGCACGAAGAGCGAGAGCGGGGTGCGGAGCAGCGCGTACCCCACCGGGTCCTCGGCCCGCACCGAGCCGATGTCCTGGACCGCCTGGTAGCCCCAGTCCTGGTTCTGCACCAGCTGGAAGACCGAGGTGAGGAGGACGGCGCCGATCGTCATCGGGATCGCGCGCCACCGGCGTAAGGCGAGCGCCGTGCGCACGGTCCCGAAGAGCGGGCCCCACTCACGGCGCGCGAACGTCCGCACGGACGTCCGCACGGACGAGGGGCGGGTCAACGTCTGCCCTCCAGATGCTTGCGGTGCAGCCACTTGGGCAGCCCGGGAGCCTCCAGGAAACCCTCGGCGCGGCCGGCGGCGAGGCCGATGCGCAGCAGGTCGGCGCTCTTCTCGAAGAGCATGAATCGGGGCTCCCAGATCGGTCGGTACTTGGCGTTGGCGCGGTACAGCGACTCGATCTGCCACCAGCGGGAGAAGAAGCTGAGCAGTGAACGCCACATGCGCAGCACCGGTCCCGCACCGAGCCTCGAGCCACGTTCGAAGACGGACCGGAACATCGCGAAGTTGAGCGAGACCTGAGTGATCCCGATCTCCTTGGCCCGCTGCAGGAGTTCGATGACCATGAACTCCATCAGACCGTTCTCGGACTCCCGGTCCCGCCGCATCAGGTCCAGGGACAGCCCCTTCGGCCCCCACGGCACGAACGACAGCAGCGCGCGCAGCTCGCCCTGCTCGTCGGAGCACTCCAGCATCACGCAGCGCCCGTCCTTCGGGTCGCCGAGCCGGCCGAGCGCCATCGAGAAGCCGCGCTCGGTCTCGCCGTCCCGCCAGTCGTCCGCCTTGGCGAGCAGTACGGCCATCTCGTCGGCCGGGATGTCCTCGTGGCGCCGGATCCGCACCTGGTACCCGGCCCGCTTGACCCGGTTGAACGCCTGCCGGACCGTGCGCATGGCCCGTCCGTCGATCGTGAACTCGTCGGTCTCCACGATCGCCTCGTCGCCCAGCTCCAGCGCGTCGAGCCCGTGCCGGGCGTAGATCTGCCCGGCCTCCTCGCTCGCGCCCATCACCGCCGGGATCCAGCCGTGCTCGCGCGCCTCGGCCAGCCACGGCTCGATCGCGCCGGGCCACGCCTCCGGGTCGCCGATCGGGTCGCCGGAGGCGAGGGAGACGCCGCCGACCACCCGGTAGGCGATCGCCGCCTTCTCGCTCGGGGACCAGATGACGCTCTTCTCGCGGCGCAGCGCGAAGTAGCCGAGCGAGTCCCGGTCGCCCTGCTTGTCGAGCAGGGCCCGCAGCCGGTCCTCGTCCTCCTCGGTGAGCGGGTCGACGGCCCGCCGGGCCCGGAAGGCGGCGAACAGCACCGCGAACAGCAGCAGCGTCGACATCACGTTGATGACGACGTCGACCCAGCCGGGCGTGCTGATGTTCGCGAACGCCTTGTCGTCCGTGGCCAGCGTGATCAGCCGCAGCACGCCGTACTTCCAGCGCTCCAGGAAGGTCGACTGCCCGGACGCCGTGTTGGTGACGGTGACCAGGAACGCGGCGAGCAGCGAGGTGACGAGCAGCCCGCCGACCGCGACGACGGCGGCCGCGATCGGGTTGGAGCGGTCACCCTTCGCGTAGAACTCCTTGCGGCCGAGCAGCAGCGAGGCGAAGAACGCGGCGGTCAGCGCCAGCGACACCCAGTTCTGGGCGTGCTGCCGGATCTCCGGGAAGATCATCACGACCGCGAAGAGCAGCAGGAACAGCCCGCTCAGCACGATGTTCAGGATCCACGCGGCCCGCTTGCGACGGCGCATGGTGATCGCCAGGAACAGCGTGAACACACCGGAGGCGAAGCCGGCGGTCAGCATGTACGGGGTGAAGTAGTTGTCCTCGTTGTGCCGGCGCAGGTCGTTGCCGAACGAGACCCAGACGGCGCTCAGGAAATTGACGAACGTGACGGCCCGCAGATACCAGACGGCGAACGCGGCGCTGCGGCGCGAACGGACCGTGCTCAGAGGTGCTCCGGTGGTGGACAAACGGACTTCTCCCATAAAACGCGATCATATGGGGCGCTACTCGGCCTGTCCGGGCTGGGCCGGGATCGGACGCCACGCGCGTGGCGCCCGGCCCCGAGCCGGAACCCGACGCCCCGGCCAGGGCCGGCCGAAGCCGCCCCGGCCGCGGCCCTGCCGACCGAGCCTGCCCCTGCCGTAGCCGGCCGGTGCGGCCTGGTCGGCTGGGACCGGACCTGGGACCGGACCTGAGGCTGACCTGCCCGGCTGACCTGCCCGGCGGACCGACCGGACCCGGTCGACCCGCTCAGCTGACCTGCCCGGCCGACCGATCGGACCGGTCGAGCGCTAGCCGTTCGTTGCCGAGTCGGCTGCCGCCGGCTCGGCCGGGACGGTCGCCTCCGGCAGGTCCGCTGCCAGGGCGGCCGCGGCGCGGACCAGAGGGAGGGCGAGCAGCGCCCCGGTTCCCTCGCCCACAGTGACGCCGTGGTCGAGCAGAGGGTTGAGTGCCATCCGGTCGAGGGCCTTCGCCTGGGCCGGCTCGCCGCTGACCTGGCCCGCCAGCCACCAGTCCGGCGCGCGGAACGCCGCCCGCTGCGCGACCAGCGCGCAGGCCGCGCCCACGACGCCGTCCAGGATGACCGGCAGCCGGCGCACCGACGCCTGGAGCAGGAAGCCCGTCATCGCCGCCAGGTCCGGCCCGCCGACCGCCGCGAGCAGTTCCAGCTGGTCGCCGAGGACCGGGCGCGCCCGGCGCAGCGAGTCGCGGATCGCGGCGCACTTGCGCATCCAGGCCAGGTCGTCGATCCCGGCGCCGCCGCGCCCGGTCACCACCGACGCGTCCGTCCCGCACAGCGCGGCGATCAGCGTGGCCGCCGGCGTCGTGCCGCCGACACTCAGGTCGCCGAGCACGACCAGATCGGTGCCCGAGTCGGCCTCCTCGTCGGCGATCGCGATGCCCAGTTCGAGCGCCGCCTGCGCCTCCGCCGGGCTCTGCGCGTTCTCCTGGTCGATACGGCCCGTGCCGCGCCGCACCCGGCGCCGGGTCACCTCGGCGGGCAGCAGCTCCGGGTCGCAGTCCAGACCCGCGTCCACCACCCGCACCGGCACGCCCTGCGTCCGCGCGAGCACCGCGACCGGACTCGCGCCGTCGAGGACGGCGCGCACCAGCTCGTACGCGGTGCCGGCGGCCCGCCCCGAGACGTCGAGCGAGGCCACCCCGTGGTCGCCCGCGAACAGCACGACCTTGGGCTGCTCCACCGGCCGCACCGGCACCTGGCCCTGGGCCGCGGCCAGCCACTCGCCCAGCTCGTCGAGCCGCCCGAGCGCTCCGGGGCGCACGGCGAGCCGCTCCCGGCGCTCCTCGGCGTCACGCCGGATCCCGCCGTCGGGGCGCTCGATCAGATCGGAGAAGTCGTCGAGGTTCAAGGTTGGTTCCGCCTAGGGACGTCAATCGGTCGTGGGGCACACGCGTGAGTAGGGCGATCGTTCGAACCCTACCGGCTAGCCCCGCAGTACCAGGGCCTGTCCAGCGACCACGAGGAGCACCTGCTCGCACTCGTCGCCGAAGGCCGCGTTGAGCCGCCCCAGCTCGTCCCGGAACCGCCGCCCCGACGCGGTCGCCGGGACCACGCCAGACCCGACCTCGTTCGTGACCGCGACCACCGTGCGGCGGGTCGCCCGCACCGCCGCCACCAGCTCCGCGACGCGCGCGGCGAGCGCGTCCCGGCCGCCGTCCGCCCAGGTCTCGTCGTCCCACGCGCCGACCTGGTCCATGGCGTCGGTCAGCCACAGCGACAGACAGTCGATCAGCAGCGCCGGACCCTCGGCCGCGAGCAGCGGTACGAGGTCGGTCGTCTCCTCCGTACGCCACGAGCCCGGCCGCCGGTCCCGGTGCAGGCCCACCCGGTGCGCCCACTCCGGGTCGCCCTCGCGGGTGCCGCCCGTCGCCACGTACACGACCTCGGGGAAGGTCTCCAGACGCCGCTCCGCCTCCACCGACTTGCCCGACCTGGCCCCGCCGGTGACCAGCGTGCGGCGCGGCACGGCCGGCACGGCGTGGTACTCGCCCACGTACATCGTCGTCCCGTCCGGCACCGCCCGGGCCCCGGCCGCCGCGAGCCGCCGGTCCAGCTCGGCGCCCGCCGGCGCGTCGTGGTCCAGATGCACGGCGATCACCTCGGTGCCCGGCCCGACCGCGCCCGTCGCCCGCAGCCGGGCCAGCGCGTCCGGACGGCCCGTCACGTCCGCCACCACCATGTCGTACGGGCGCCGGTGATCGTCCGTCAGGCCGGCCGGTGCGCCGCCCGGCGGCAGGTAGAGGAGCCGCTCGCCCTCCGTCGACGACACCTCGTACCCCGTGCCCGGCGAATCCATCGCCACCGCCCGCACCCGGTGCCCGCTGATCAGCGTCAACTCCCGTCCGTCCGGCACCCGCACCGCCGTCGGCAGCCCCGCCGGCACCTCCAGGGCCGGCCCGTCGTGCGGATGCGTCAGGAGGACCTGCCGTACGCCGACCAGTGAATGCCCCGAACGCGCGGCGGCCAGCGCGGCCCCCGGCGTCAGATCGAGCAGCAGCGCCCCGTCCACGAGCAGCGACGTCGCCGCCCGCGCCTGTTTCCCCCGGGACAGCGCGCACACCGCGCACGGGCAGTCGGGACGGGGGAGACCGAGGGGCGCGCCGGTGCCGAGCAGAGTCAGTTCCACGCTCAGATCCTCCCGCGTCGCCGCAACCCGTGCGCGCCCGGCTACGCTGCGGGCAGGAAACCGATCATCCGGTGAGCTCCAGGATCCCCAGGAGGCGGACATGGCATGGACGTGGCGGTTCGAGAAGTCCGACGGCAGCGAGGTCGCCCCCTCGGTGACCCCGGAGGAGTTCACCACCCAGGGCGACGCCGAGTCCTGGCTCGGCGAGAACTGGCGTGACCTGCTGGACGGCGGCGCGGACCAGGTGACGCTCTCGGAGGACGGGTCGAAGGTGTACGGGCCGATGCCCCTGGACGCGGAGGGCTGAAGCGCCCGGCTGCGGGGGAGGGGGCGCGAGCGGGTGCCCCCGCCTCCGGGACCGCCGGGGCAGGCCCCGGGACAGGGGACGGCGCCTGTGCGGACGCCTGTGCCCCTGGTGCCTGGGCCCGCACCACGACCGCGGCGCCATCGGGGCGGGCGTCAACGCGCGAGGAGCCTGGGCCCGGCAAGGGGCGTCGTCCCGTTGTGCCCACCCGTCCCGCCCTGCGGGACGATTGCCCACAACGGGGGGGCCAGGGGCGACGCCCCAGCGGGCGCAGCCCGCAACGGGGGTCGGTCGGGCTCCCGAGGGCGCGACCCACAACGCGTTGAGCGAAGGCGTCGTCCCGTTGGGACGACGGGGGCCGGGGTCTAGCCCCGCACCCCGCACAGGTGCAGCAGCCCTGCGATCCGCCGGTACGGGTCCGTCCGGCCCGCCCGGTCCTCCGCCGTCAGCAGACGCTCCAGCTCGTCCGCGGCCGGCAGGCCCTCGTTGGCCGGGAGGCCGTCGGTGAAGACCCGCACGCCGTACCAGGCGTGCAGCGGCGCCGCGATTCCCGCGAGGGTCGTGGTCAGCGCGTCGAGACGGTCCGCGCGCACCTTCGCGCCGTTGCGGTCGCTGTAGACGTCCGAGTCGAAGGCGCCCAGCGCGCCCGCCCAGTCCCCGGCGAGGCCCGGCCGCATGGCCAGCGCCTCCGCGTTCCGTACCACCAGGGAGAGCAGGCCGCCGGGGGCCAGCATCCGGGCCAGGCCGGCGAGCAGCGCGTCGGGCGCGTCGGCGTACATGAGCACGCCGTGGCACAGCACGACGTCGAAGCTGCCGGGCAGGAAGTGCACGCCGGTCTCGCGGCCGTCGCCCTGGATCAGCCGGACCCGCTCGCGGATGCCGGCCGGTTCCGTCGCGAGCGACTCGCGGGCGGCCGTGAGCAGCTCGGGGTCGGACTCCAGGCCGGTCACGGTGTGTCCGGCGCGGGCGAGGCGGAGCGCCTGGGTGCCCTGGCCCATGCCCGCGTCGAGGATCCGCAGCCGCTGCCCCACGGGGTAGCGGGCGGCTATCTGCTCGTCGAGCTGGCGGGCGATGAGCTCCTGGCGGACGGTGTCGCGCAGCCCGCCGGGAACGACGGGCCAGTGGCCGACCAGGGGCAGCACCTCGGCCGCGGCCACGGCCTCGGCGGCGGCAGCGGTCTCGGCCGCGCTCACGGCCGCAGCCTCTGCGTCGGTCTCGTTCTCAGTCGCAGCCACGGCCACAGCCGTGCTCACGGCCTCAGTCCCAGCCACGGCCGTAGCCTCAGCGGCGGTCACGGCCTCAACCGCAGCCACCGCCTCCGCCGCGCTCGTGGCGTAGGTGGGCGTCACCGCATCGGTCGCGGTCTCCGTGCCGGCCGTCGCGGACTCCGACGGAACCGGCTCCGGTCCCGGTACCGGCTCAGGCACCGGGCCCGAGAACTCCGCGCTCAGGGCCGCTCTCCGCGCTTGACCTGCGGCTTCGGCAGCCGCAGCCGGCGCATCTGGAGCGAGCGCATCAGGGCGTAGGGGATCGCGCCACGGGTCGGCTGGTTCGGGAAGCGCTGCTTCAGCTGCCTGCCGAGCCGGATCCAGATGCCGATCGAGTCGAGGACGATCAGGACGATGATCGCCGCCCACAGCAGCAGCGAGACGTTCTGCAGCGCCCGGTTGGTGTTGCCGAACAGCGACAGCACCAGGATCACCACGGCGACCGGCAGGAAGAACTCGGCGACCACGAACCGCGAGTCGATGTAGTCGCGGACGAAGCGCCGCACCGGGCCCTTGTCGCGGGCCGGCAGGTAACGCTCGTCGCCGCTGGCCAGCGCTTCGCGCTGCTTGGCGAGATCCACACGGCGCGCTTCGCGCTGCCGCTTCATGGCCTCCTTGCGGTCGACCGGCGCGGACTGGGCGCGGCGGCGCTGCGTCTGCGCGTCGCTCCGCTTGGGAGTCGGGCGGCCCTTGGGGGCCTGCGGGTCGCGGGGCTGCTTGGAGAGGTCCGCCGTCACCTGGTCGGTGGGGGCCTTCTCATCCTTCGAACGGCTACGGAACACAAGGCCAAGGGTACGTGGTGAGTGGTGTGGGACCCAGCACGGGCGGGAACGATCCGCTAACGGACTGCGTCCCTGGCCTTGGAACACCGTGGAGAACGGTGGGACACCGGGGAATCCTCTACTCCCTGGGCGGGAGGATCGGTGATCCCCACTCGTCCTTGGGGAGGAGCACATCGGGTCCCGAACAGTGCGGTAATGGAGACATGAACCGTACTGTGGTTCATGTTGGAGTGCTGGAGCCCAGTCCGTCAGAAGGGGGCGCGCGAAGCCCATGAGCGGTGTGATGAAGCGTATGGGGATGATCTTCCGCGCGAAGGCAAACAAGGCCCTCGACCGGGCCGAGGATCCGCGCGAGACCCTTGATTACTCGTACCAGAAGCAGCTGGAGCTGCTGCAGAAGGTCCGCCGGGGCGTCGCCGACGTGGCGACCTCCCGCAAGCGCCTTGAGCTGCAGCTGAACCAGCTGCAGAGCCAGTCCGCCAAGCTGGAGGACCAGGGCCGCAAGGCCCTCGCGCTGGGCCGGGAGGACCTGGCGCGCGAGGCGCTGTCCCGCAAGGCCGCGCTCCAGCAGCAGGTGAACGACCTGGAGGTGCAGCACCAGACCCTGCAGGGCGAGGAGGAGAAGCTGACCCTCGCCGCCCAGCGGCTGCAGGCCAAGGTCGACGCCTTCCGCACCAAGAAGGAGACGATCAAGGCCACGTACACGGCGGCCCAGGCGCAGACCCGGATCGCCGAGTCGTTCTCCGGCATCTCGGAGGAGATGAGCGACGTCGGCCTGGCGATCCAGCGGGCCGAGGACAAGACCGCCCAGCTCCAGGCGCGGGCCGGCGCGATCGACGAGCTGCTCGCCTCGGGCGCGCTCGACGACCAGTCGGGCCTGGCCAAGGACGACCTGCAGGCGGAGCTGGACCGGATCTCGGGCGGTTCGGACGTGGAGCTGGAGCTCCAGCGGATGAAGGCCGAGCTGGCCGGCGGACCGTCGGCGCAGCAGCAGGCCATCGAGGGCGGCTCGGGCACGGGCACCGGTCAGAACCAGTCGCAGCAGCAGTCCCACCCGCGCTACGAGAAGTAAGCGCGCCCCTTCGCAGCAGGAGGACGGCACGTCATGATCGTACGGATCATGGGGGAGGGCCAGGTCAAGCTGGCCGACAGTCACTTCGCCGAGCTCAACAAGCTCGACGACGAACTCCTGGAAGAGATGGAGGGCGGCGACGAGACCGGCTTCCGCCGGACGCTCGCCGCCCTGCTCGACAAGGTCCGGGAGCTCGGCACGCCACTGCCGGACGACGCCCTGGAACCTTCGGAGCTGATCCTTCCGGCGCCCGACGCGACCCTGGACGAGGTCCGCCAGATGCTCTCCGACGACGGCCTCATCCCCGGCTGACCGGCCACCCCGGCGGCGACCAGCTGCCCCGGCGACCAGCTGCCTCGGCTGACCGGCTACCCCGGCGACCGGCTACCCGGCCAGTCGGCTGCCCCGGCGACTGCCTGACCCTGGCCACCCGGCCATCCCGGCCCGTCGGCTATCTCGGCGACCGGCTACCCGGCCCCCGCCGGCCCGCCGGCCCGGCACTCCAGCCGCTGCCCCGTCCCTTCCTTCGCGAAGGTACGGGGCAGCGTCGTCCCCGGACCTTCCCCGACCCCGTACCGTTTTCTGTCGTGACGACCAACGGCACCCTGCTCACCCGGACCCGGTACCGCCTCCGGGCCCACCCCCTCGCCTTCGACGCCGTGCTCGCCGTGCTCGTGTTCGTCGCCATGGTGCTGGCCTCCTTCACGGACCCGCACGGCAGCCCCGACGGGCCGACCTTCGGTGACCGGGAGCCCACGCTCGGCGGGATCGTCCTCATGCTCTGCGGTGCCTCCGCGCTCGTGCTGCGCCGCCGCCATCCCATCGGGGTGCTCGCCGCCACCTCCGCGTTCGCCCTCGTCGAGCTGGTCGGCGACGCCCGGCCGGCCCCCGTCGCCATGGGCGCCGTCATCGCCCTCTTCACCGTCGCCTCGCGCACCGACCGGCCCACCACCTGGCGGCTCGGCCTCGCCACCATGGCCCTGCTGACCGGCGCTGCCATGTTCTTCGGGGACACTCCCTGGTACGCGCAGGAGAACCTGGGCGTCTTCGCCTGGACCGGGATGGCCGCGGCCGCCGGCGACGCCGTGCGCAGCCGCCGGGCGTTCGTGGACGCCATCCGGGAGCGGGCCGAGCGCGCCGAGCGCACCCGCGAGGAGGAGGCCCGGCGGCGGGTCGCCGAGGAGCGGCTGCGGATCGCGCGCGACCTGCACGACGTGGTCGCCCATCACATCGCCCTGGTCAACGTGCAGGCGGGCGTCGCCGCCCATGTCATGGACAAGCGGCCCGACCAGGCCAAGGAGGCCCTCGCACACGTCCGCGCCGCCTCCCGCTCGGCCCTCGACGAGCTGCGCGCCACCGTCGGGCTGCTCCGCCAGTCCGGCGATCCGGAGGCGCCGACCGAGCCGGTGTCGGGCCTCGCCGTCCTCGACGACCTGCTGACCACCTTCCGCAACGCGGGCCTGCCGGTGGAGCTGACCCGCACCGACGGCGGCGCCGCGCTGCCCGCGGCCGTCGACCTCGCCGCGTACCGGATCATCCAGGAGGCGCTGACCAACGTCCGCAAGCACGCCGGCGCCGACGCCCGCGCCGAGGTGAGCGTGCTCCGGGTCGGCCGTACGGTCGAGATCACCGTCCTCGACGACGGCGCCCCGCAGCCCGCGGTCCCCGAGCAGGCGTCCCCGGACGGCGGCGGCCACGGCCTGGTCGGGATGCGCGAGCGGGTCACCGCGCTCGGCGGCACGCTCACCGCCGCACCCCGCTACGGGGGCGGCTTCCGGGTGCAGGCGATACTGCCGGTGACCGGCCGCACGGGGGAGGACGACGCATGACGGGTACCGAGACCGGGACCACGGGGACAGGGACCACGGGTACCGAGACCGGGACCACGGGGGCCGGGACCGGGACGCCGGAGGAGCGCCCCATCCGGGTGCTGCTCGCCGACGACCAGGCCCTGCTGCGCAGCGCCTTCAAGGTCCTGGTGAACTCCGAGCCGGACATGGAGGTCGTCGCCGAGGCCGCCGACGGCTCCGAGGCGGTCGCCCGGGCCCGCGCCGAGCGGCCCGACGTCGTCCTGATGGACATCCGCATGCCGGGTACGGACGGCCTCGCCGCGACCCGTCTGATCACCGCGGACCCGGAGCTCGCCGCCGTACGGATCGTCATGCTCACCACCTTCGAGGTCGACGAGTACGTGGTGCAGTCGCTGCGCGCCGGGGCCTCCGGCTTCCTCGGCAAGGGCGCCGAGCCGGAGGAGCTGCTCGGCGCCATCCGGATCGCGCACGCCGGCGAGGCGCTGCTCTCCCCGGCCGCCACCAAGGGCCTGATCGCCAGCTTCCTGGCGCAGGGCGGCGGCGCCGACCCGGACCGCGAGTCGGCCCCCGGCTACGCGGAGCGGCTGTCCGCGCTGACCGCCCGCGAGCGGGAGGTGCTCGTCCTCGTCGCGGGCG
Organism: Streptomyces sp. NPDC003943; assembly: GCF_053605265.1. Lineage (NCBI taxonomy): Bacteria > Bacillati > Actinomycetota > Actinomycetes > Kitasatosporales > Streptomycetaceae > Streptomyces > Streptomyces sp. NPDC003943. Next base: position 25,426 of record NZ_JBSGIW010000097.1, read on the forward strand.
GGCTGTCCAACGACGAGATCGGCGAGCGGCTCGACGTCAGCCCGCTCACCGTCAAGACGCACGTCAACCGGACCATGGCCAAGCTGGGCGCCCGCGACCGGGCCCAACTGGTGGTCACCGCGTACGAGTCGGGGCTTGTCCGTCCAAGGGTGGAGTGACCGGCGGCTCCGGCGTACTCCAGACGCGGTATGCGCGCCGTAAGGAATTGGGCCCGGGGGCCGAGGAACGGGGCGTGTCCATGGCCGAAGGTATAGGCGGGCACACCTGGGGCTGCTTCGTTCCGGCCCGGTCGCCCGCCTGCCGCGTACGCCACAGAAACGAGTCCCCATGTCCTGGCTGTCCAGATTCAGCCTCGCGCAACGGGCCCTGATCGGGCTGATGTCCCTCGTCGCGCTCCTCTTCGGAGCGATAGCGATCCCGCAGCTGAAGCAGCAGCTCTTCCCCTCCATCGAGCTGCCGATGGTCTCGATCCTCGCCCCCTACCAGGGCGCCTCGCCGGACGTCGTCGAGAAGCAGGTCGTCGAGCCGCTGGAGAACAACCTCAAGGCCGTCGACGGCATCAAGGGCATCACGTCCACCGCCTCCGAGGGCAACGCCGTCATCATGGCCAGCTTCGACTACGGGGACGAGGGGACCAAGCAGCTCGTCGCCGACGTCCAGCAGGCCGTCAACCGGGCCCGTGCCCAGCTGCCCGACACGGTCGACCCGCAGGTCGTGGCCGGCTCCACCGACGACATCCCGACGGTCGTGCTCGCCGTCAGCTCCGACAAGGACCAGCAGGCCCTCGCCGACCAGCTGGACAGGACCGTCGTCCCCGCCCTGGAGGACATCGACGGCGTCGCCCACGTCAACGTCAACGGCGTCCGCGACCTCCAGGTCTCCGTCACCCCGGACGACCGCAAGCTCGCCGCGGCCGGCCTCAGCCCGATGAAGCTCACCGAGGCGATCCGGGGCGGCGGCGGCACCATGCCCGCCGGCGCCTTCTCGGAGGACGGCAAGAGCCGCACCGTCCAGGTCGGCGGCGGCTACACCTCGCTCCAGCAGATCCAGGACCTGCGGATCAAGCCCGAGAAGGGCAGGTCGGTCCGCCTCGGCGACGTCGCCACCGTGAAGCAGGAGGAGGCCACCGCGGTCTCCCTGACCCGCACCAACGGCAAGCCCAGCCTCGCCGTCATGGCCACCATGGACAAGGACGGCAGCGCCGTCGCCATCTCCGACGCGGTCAAGGACAAGCTGCCCGAGCTGCGCAAGGACCTCGGGGCGGGCGCCGAGCTCACCGTCGTCTCCGACCAGGGCCCGGCCGTCGCCAAGTCGATCTCCGGCCTCACCACCGAGGGCGCGCTCGGCCTCGTCATGGCCGTCCTCGTCATCCTGGTCTTCCTGGCCTCGCTGCGCTCCACCCTGGTCACGGCGGTCTCCATCCCGCTCTCGGTGGTCCTCGCCCTGATCGTGCTGTGGACCCGTGACCTGTCGCTGAACGTGCTGACGCTCGGCGCGCTCACCATCGCCATCGGCCGGGTCGTCGACGACTCGATCGTGGTCCTGGAGAACATCAAGCGGCACCTCGGCTACGGCGAGGAGCGGCAGGCCGCGATCGTCACCGCGGTCAAGGAGGTCGCCGGCGCGGTCACCTCCTCCACCCTCACCACCGTCGCCGTGTTCCTGCCGATCGGCCTGGTCGGCGGCATGATCGGCGAGCTGTTCGGCTCCTTCAGCCTCACCGTCACGGCGGCGCTGCTCGCCTCGCTGCTCGTCTCCCTGACGGTCGTCCCGGTCCTCTCGTACTGGTTCCTGCGGGCCCCCAAGGGCACCTCCGCGGACCCGGAGGAGGCCCGCCGGCTGGCCGAGGAGAAGGAGACGCGGAGCCGGCTGCAGCGCGCGTACGTGCGGGTGCTGCGGTTCGCCACCCGGCGCCGCGTCACCAGTGTCGTCATCGCCCTCGTGGTCCTCTTCGGCACCTTCGGCATGGCGCCGCTCCTGAAGACCAACTTCTTCGACCAGGGCGAGCAGAAGGTCCTGACGGTCAAGCAGAAGCTGGCCCCGGGCACCAGCCTGGCCGCCTCCGACGAGGCCGCGAAGAAGGTCGAGAAGGTCCTCGCGGCCACCGAGGGCGTCAAGGACTACCAGGTCACCGTCGGCTCCTCCGGCTTCATGGCGGCCTTCGGCGGCGGCACCGGCTCCAACCAGGCGTCGTACCAGGTGACCCTGGAGGACTCCGCCTCGTACGAGAAGACCCGCGACGCCCTGCACGAGGCGCTCGGCAAGCTCGACGGCATCGGCGACACGACCGTCGCCGCCGGTGACGGCTTCGGCAACCAGGACCTCAGCGTGGTCGTCAAGGCCGCCGACCCGGCAACCCTGAAGAAGGCGTCCGAGCAGGTCAAGGACGCCGTCGCCAAGCTGAAGAACGTCACCGACGTGCAGAGCGACCTGTCCCAGTCGGTGCCGCGGATCTCGGTCCGGGCCAACGAGAAGGCGGCCGACGCCGGCTTCGACAACACCACCCTCGGCATGGTCGTGGCCCAGGCGGTGCACGGCACCCCGGCCGCCAAGGCGGTCCTCGACGACACCGAGCGGGACGTCCTGATCACCTCCGCCCACCCGGCCACCACCCTGGCCGAGCTGAAGGCGCTGCCGCTCGGCCCGGTGAAGCTCGGCGACATCGCGCACGTCGACCTGGTGCCCGGCCCGGTCTCCATGACCCGGATCGACGGCGCCCGCGCCGCCACCGTCACGGCCAAGCCGACGTCGGACAACACCGGCGCGGTCAGCGCCGAGCTCCAGACGAAGATCAAGGCGCTCGACCTGCCCGAGGGCGCCACCGCCTCCATCGGCGGCGTCTCCCAGGACCAGTCCGAGGCCAACGGCAAGATGGCCCTGGCGATGCTCGCCGCCGTGGCGATCGTCTTCATGCTCCTGGTCGCGACCTTCCGCTCGCTGGTCCAGCCGCTGATCCTGCTGGTCTCCATCCCGTTCGCGGCCACCGGCGCCATCGGCCTGCTCGTCGCGACCGGCACGGCGATGGGCGTCCCGGCGATGATCGGCATGCTGATGCTGATCGGCATCGTGGTCACCAACGCGATCGTCCTGATCGACCTGATCAACCAGTACCGGGCCCAGGGCCTCGGCGTCATCGAGGCCGTGGTCGAGGGCGGCCGGCACCGACTGCGCCCGATCCTCATGACGGCCCTGGCGACGATCTTCGCCCTGCTCCCGATGGCGCTCGGCGTCACCGGCGAGGGCGGCTTCATCGCCCAGCCGCTGGCCGTGGTCGTGATCGGCGGTCTGATCACCTCCACGCTGCTGACCCTGCTGCTCGTGCCGACGCTCTACGCGACGGTCGAACTCCGCAAGGAGCGCCGCGCGAAGAAGAAGGCGGCGAAGCGGGAGAAGAAGGCGGGCGGCGAGGCCCAGGTCCCGCCGCAGCCGAAGGAGGCGGCGGGCGTCTGACCGCCGCTGTACGACCGGAGGTCCCACCCATGCGCGGCGTCCGCCTGCCCCGCCTCCCCCGCACCACCCGGGGCCGCCGCCGCGCCGTCCAGGCCGTGATGCTCGC